>JBARZO010000602.1:0-2734 GCA_049650165.1 Rubrobacteraceae bacterium | reverse complement strand
GTCGTACGAATCTCGTTCGAGTCGTTGGCTCGTGCATCCTTCGAGGAGGTCAAACGTGAGCAACACGAAACCGGATCACAGGGGCGAACCGTCGTCCGGTGGTTCCAACAGAAAAGAGACGGGTGCTAGTCGCAGCCCCACAGCGGAGTACGGGACGGCGGCGATCGTGGCGAACGGCTTGCGCAAGTCCTTTGGCGAGCATGTCGTGCTTGACGGCATTGACCTGGAGGTGCCAGAGGGGACGATCTTCGCGCTGCTCGGCCCCAACGGCGCCGGCAAGACTGTCACGGTCCAGATACTGTCCACGTTGATCGGCGCCGACGGTGGTGAGGCGCGAATTGCCGGCCACGACCTGGCACGAGAGCCCGATGCAGTACGCGCGGCAATCGGCGTCACCGGACAGTTCTCGGCTGTGGACGACTTGCTGACCGGCGAGGAGAACCTGATCCTGATGGCCGATCTGGGCCACCTGGGCCGATCTGAAGGCCAGCGGCGCGCGGCCGAACTGCTCGACCGATTCGATCTGGTCGACGCGGCCAAAAAGACGCCTGCAACCTACTCCGGTGGTATGAAGCGCCGGCTCGACCTTGCGATGACTCTCGTCGGCGACCCGCGCATTATCTTCCTCGACGAGCCGACCACTGGCCTCGATCCTCGGAGCCGCCGCACCATGTGGCAGATCATCCGCGACCTGGTGGCCGACGGCGTTACGATCTTCCTGACCACGCAGCAACTGGAAGAGGCGGACGAACTAGCTGACCGGATCGCGATCCTAGACCGGGGAGAGCTGGTCGCCGAGGGAACCCCGGACGAACTCAAGCGCCGCATTCCCGGGGGTCACCTCCTTCTGCAATTCGCCGAGGCTAGCGGCCTTGAATCGGCTGTAAGTAGTATCGGCGAGGCGTCGCGCAATGACGACGCTCTCACGTTGCAGGTTCCGACCGACGGTAGCGTCGGATCATTGAAGACCCTACTCGACCGGCTCGATAACGAATCGCTCTCGGTCGACGGGCTTTCGGTGCATACTCCCGACCTCGACGACGTCTTCTTCGCCCTTACCGGCCAACCCGACACCGGGACCGACAATGAAAAGGAGAAGCCATGATGAATACCCTTTCGCTCTGGATGAGTGATTCGGCGACGATGTTGCGTCGCCAACTCCGACACATGCTGCGCTACCCGTCGATGACGCTCCTGCTCATCGGCTTTCCCGTCGTCTTTCTGCTGCTGTTCGTCTACGTCTTCGGCGGCGTCCTGGGAGCCGGTATCGGCGAGCCGTCGGGCGGTCGGGCCGAGTACGCCGATTACGTGACCCCTGGCATCATCATGATAACCGCGGCCTCCGTAGCGCAGGGGACGGCGATCTCCGTCGCCATGGACACGACCGGCGGGATCATCGCCCGGTTCCGCACCATGGCGATCTCCCGCGCCTCCGTGCTCACTGGGCACGTCCTCGGGGCCATGATCCAAACCTTGATCGCCGTCGCCGTGGTGGTCGGCGCCGCGCTGCTCGTGGGTTTCAGGCCCAACGCCACCGCCCTCGAATGGCTCGCGGCGGCCGGCGTCGTCGCGATGGTCTCCTGGGCGATCACCTGGCTAACCGTCGCGCTCGGTCTGATCAGCGAGAGCGTCGAGACCGCCAGCAACCTACCCATGCCCCTGTTGTTCCTGCCCTTTTTAGGCAGTGGATTCGTTCCCACCGACTCGATGCCAGCCGGGGTGCGCTGGTTCGCCGAATACCAGCCGTTCACCCCCATCATCGAGACCCTTCGGAGTTTGCTCATGGGTACACCGATCGGCAATAGCGCGATCATCAGCGTCGTCTGGTGCGTAGGGATCTCGCTGGTCGGATTCCTTTGGGCGCGGGCGCTATTCAACCGTGATCCCGCACGGTAGGCGACCCTCACGGACCGCAGCCGGTCCGATGCTTTTCCATGGCGGAGCGCGGCGGGTGTCCGCAGGTTTTCTCACCGGGGAGCAGCGAGACTCCTTCGGCCGCTACGCCGGCGAACCGACCGCCGAGCAGCTCGCCCGCTTCTTCCACCTCGACGACGAAGACAAGAAGCCCGTATTTCGCCGTCGCTGGGGCCACAATCGTCTCGGTTTCGGGGCTCAACTCGCCAAGGTGCGTTTTCGCGTAGCGGCACCATTTTGGGAACTCTGTACTGCGAGAATATTAGCGGTGATGGTCCTCCCGGCTGGCCTGACCAGAGTCTTGGGCCAAACCAAGAAGTGGCCCCCGCTAATGTTCACGTAAATACGTGCTACACTGTTATGAGTGTAGTGAGTCCAGCCAGAGGTTGTAAGCTTTGTAGGGGACAAGCGAAGGAGGGAGTTTTTAGGTGGCGACCGACAAGCAAGAGCGGCAGAACATCACGCTTTCTTTGCCTAGAGAGGTCGTTCGAGAGGCAAAGGTTATTGCAGCACAAAGGGAGACCTCGATCTCAGCGCTGATGGCCCGGGTGCTTCAAGAGCTTGTGGAGGAAGAGCATGGATACCGGGCTGCCAGGGAACGCAGCCTCAACAGGCTCCAAGACGGCCTAGACCTTGGCACCGGAGGAAAGAGGGGCTGGAGCAGGGATGAACTTCATGAGCGTCACGAACGCTAGGGGCCGGTGCCTTGAACAGCGGTGAAGCCGGACGCGCGTTCGTGGATTCCAACATCCTGCTCTACGCCCACGACCGGAGTGCCGGGGACAAGCGAGAGGTGGCCCGCGATCTCGTAGAGACGCTC
>JBARZO010000601.1:0-7977 GCA_049650165.1 Rubrobacteraceae bacterium | reverse complement strand
GGTCACTGGCACGACGCACCGGTCCAACGCGTCACCCTGGCCCCTGGAGAATCCGCCCTGCGCGAAACCGACTGGGAAGTGCCGTATGACCCACCACCGCCTTCCGGCTCCTACGACGTTGCAATGTCCGTCTGGGACGAGCACCCGGCCAGGGCCGACGCGGAGAAGCGACTCGCGGACGCCAGGCGCGAAGATTCGTTTCGGGTGAGCGGCCTGCGGGACGGCTTCGGCTCGCTGGACAAGAGAAATTGGGAGATCTCAACCAAGGAACTCGGGCGTGGATCCCTGGCTCCCGAAAACGTCCGTGTAGGTGACAGCCGGTTGGAACTCAAACTACCCACCGACACCTTCGATGGTGGAGAAATAAAGTCGAAGAAACTCTACCAGTACGGGTCTTACCGGGCCCGAGTAAAGGTGGCGGACGCTCCCTCTTCCCTTACGGGTTTCTTCCTCTACAAAGCGCCTGACCTTGAGAATGAGTTGGACATCGAAATTTTCAACGATTCCTCCAGGCGCATCATGTTCACCACTTATTCCGGGGGAGAAGAGACGAACAATGTCAGGAAAAAACTACCCTTTGATCCCACGGAAGACTTCCACGACTACCGCTTCGACTTCTACCCGGACCGGGCGGAATTCTACGTGGACGGCGAGCTGATGCACAGCTTCGACGAGGGTTTGCCCGAAAAAGCGATGAACCTCTACGTGAACGCCTGGTTCCCGACTTGGCTCTCAGGGACGAGGCCGGAAAAGACAAGTTACACGTACGTGGAGTGGCTCCGACACTAGAGACTGCGCGTAAAGATACTCCAGGAGTCTTTAGCTTTCGTCTTTTTTGACCCAGTTTCCGTTCTGGTTTTTCTCGTACTTTTGCTCGACGGCGCCCCAGGCTACTCGGCGGGCGCGACTCTCTTCGCCGTATTGCTCTTCGGCGGAGTTGAAGGCTTCTTTATAGATCTCCTGGGCGTGTTTGGGTAGATTATTCTTGACACCCTTTGGTAGCTCAGTGATCTTCTCGTACGGAATCTTTGCCCCCTATAACGGTTTGGATTACGGGAGGATTTGTACCCCGTTCCGGCGAGATCGAACCGCCGGACTAGGAGAAGTGATCCCAACCAGAGAGATCTTCGATTCTCTCGCCACCCTTCAGAAATTCCACCCCCGCATCGACAATTTCCCCGATCACCGTGAGCGGCGTCTCCAACTCCGGCGCCAGCAACCCAATCACTGTTTCGGAGGCGGCGATGAGCAGTTCGTAGTCTTCGCCACCGGTGGCGGCCAGAGTTTCCGGATCTTGGTGCAGGGAATCGAGGTACTCGCGGGTGTCACCTGCTATCGGCAATCGCTCCAGCTCTATGCGGCAGCCGACGTTGCTTTTTTCGCAGATGTGGCGTACGTCCGAGGCGAGGCCGTCGGAGAGGTCGATCATGGCGTGGGCGTTGAGCCGGGCGGCGGCCTGTCCCACAGCCGCTCGCGGCTCGGGGCGGAGGTGCTTGCGGATCAGACGCTCCGGTTTCCTATCCTCGTTCTCCAGGGCTATAAACCCGGCGGATGAGGCGCCCAGTTCCCCGGTCACGGCCAGCAAGTCTCCGGGCCGGGCTCCGGATCGGAGGACGGGTAGGTGGGAGAACTGGCCCAGGATCGAGACGTCTACCGTCAGCGCTTCAGCCCCCGTCGTGTCGCCCCCGATCGGATAGACGCCAAATTCTTCGCAAACCTCCAGCACACCCTGGAAACATCGCGCAGCCGTCTCCGAGTCCGGGGCGCCGCCGGAGACGAGCACGAAACGCGGAACGGCCCCCATCGCCGCGACATCCGAGACGTTGACGGCGACGGCTTTGTATCCTACGTCCTCAGGAGAAGCCCAGTCTTTGAAATGATGTCCGGCGACGAGCATGTCGGCGGCGGCGGCCCAGGTGGTCCCTCCCAGGTGCAAGACGGCGCAGTCGTCGCCTATGGGGACCAGCACCTCCGGCGGGGCTTCCGGCAGGCTATTGGAGATCCCGCGTATAACGTCGAACTCTTTCACCAATCTCCTCGCTGTTTTTTCCGCTTGATGTAGGACCACAGAACGCCCGACTCCTTACCCGTATACCACGTTCGCAATGAACCCCATTCCGCTTCCGTAACCCAGAGATGGGCATCATGGGCGCTCTCTTCCAGCCGAACTTCTCCTCCCGGATGACGGGCGAGAAATCCTGCTCCCGCGTAGAGTTCGGGGTCTCCGGGGCCGCGCCAGGGCTCGACGCGCGACCACCAGGTGGCCTCGGGTTCGGCGTTCAGTCCGGTCTCTTCGAGAGTCTCGCGGCTGGCGCAGGCAACGAAGTCTTCGCCCGGCTCCAGCATGCCGCCGGGGTTTTCCCAGAGCCCGACGGGCGGCTTGCGGCGGCGCAGGAGCAGGGCCCGGGGTTCCGGTCCGGCGAAATCAACGAGCACCGTTCCGGAGCCGATGTTGGCATGGACCACGGTATCGTCTGATAGGGGAGCAGGCTGCACAGGCTCCGGTGGGACGTCTTCCGGGAGGGCGAGCAGATGCCCCGTGACGCGGGAGCGGTTCTCCGGGCTCCACCAACTCGGGAGGTCGAGCCATTCCTGTATGGTGGCCCAGCGGTAGTCGAGGTGTTCGTGGGAAAGTTGCACGTTGTCCGCGGCGGTGCGGCTGATGTAGGTTACGGCGGCCAGCCTTCCTCCGTTGGGACTTTCTCCGACCCAGGTAGCGAGAGGGCGCTGCGGCGGGACCAACAACCCGGTCTCTTCGTAGACCTCGCGGATGGCGCCTTGCTCGAAGCTCTCGCCGGTGGCGAGGCGTCCGGCGGGTGGGTCCCAGGTGCCGGTGGGACGCTGGAGGAGGAGAACCCGACCGTCTTCCCGGACGGGCAGGATGCCGGAGACGAGGTCCGCGCTAACGCTCATGGCAGTATGGAGCGCAAGTCGCGGGCTGCCGCCTCCGGATCTTCGGCATCCAAGATCGCGCGCACCACCGCGAAACCCGGTGCGCCGGCGCCAGCGACCTGATGAGCTTTCGCCAGATCTATGCCGCCGATGGCGAACCAGGGGACAGTGAGTTCTTCCCGTGCCATCTCCTCCACAAGCGCGAGCCCTGCAATTTCCGCATCCTCTTTCGTCGGGGTGGCGAAGACGGTCCCGACACCGAGGTAGTCGGCGCCCGCTTCCGCAGCCCGACGGGCCTCTTCTACGCTGCCCGCCGAGAGCCCTACGAAAACGCCCGGTCCGAGCTTTTCCCGGGCGCTCTCAATGGGAGCATCTTCCTGGCCGAGGTGTACACCATCAGCCCCGCAGAGCCGGGCGAGCTCGGGATCGTCGTTGACGGTGAAGAGGTCGCCGTGACGGTCACAGGTTTCCTTTAACTCCTCCGCGAGCGGCAGGAGTTCTTCTCTCGTAGCCCGTTTGTCCCGGAGTTGGATGATGTCCACCCCACCCCGGACGGCGGCGGCTACTCGGTCGGTGAGATCCGGCCGGGGATCGGTGACGAGTAGTAGCTGAGCTTCCTGGAGGCTCATGAGTCGATGCGCCGCGGCGTCCAGGCGACCACGTCGAGGCGGCGGGCGTAGTGGAGCAACGGTTCGGTATCCGGCAGCTCTACCCCGATCTGGCCGGTCATCTCCAGGGTTGCCACCTCTGCTTCGGCGCGCTGCAACGGCCACATATGATGGTGGATGTCGCCCCGCCGGACGACTCCACGGCCGTTGGTGGAGTAGAGACAATAGCGCTCGGTGAGGAAGTTCTCCAGGGTGCCGGGTTGCGTTTGAGTGACTCCGCCGGCCGGCCGGTAGCGTCCGACGAATCTGGCTGTGGGCGCGTTCTTGTGCGTACGGACGCTGGCATAGGTCACTTCCTGCCCCGAAGAGTGGCAGAACATCTTCGCGTCATAGTAGGGAAGATTGAAAGTGGCCCGTGCGATCCTAACGGCTACGGGGTTGTGGGCGTCGAGGCTGAAAAACCAGATGCCGGGTTTTCCGTCCGCGCTGACGTAGGTGCGGAGGTTCAGCTCCGGGAAGTTCGAAAGAGGCGGAACGCCCGGCAAGAAGTGGGGCCGCACGCCGCTCATTCGGAACGGCACGACGCCGAGCCACGCGTCGCCATCGAAGGTGTCGAGTTGCAGGGACGGGGGGATCAGGGGCCGCAGGACGTCCGCTGAGACGGGCCAGTGCATAAAGAGCAGGTCGTGCCAACTCATGGCCAACGCCCACGGGCCGTCGGGCACCGGATATGGACGATGTTCCATCCGGCTCAGGACTTTATCTGTCGCTGACATGGGGCAATCCTAAGCTACGCGCAGTCCACCGTCCATGTAGGGTTTCACAGGACGCCGGTTTTCCGGAGGGCTTTCAGGACCAGATAGCCGATGATCGCACCGGGGATGCTGGAAAGGGCGAAGGCCAACATCAGGGCGAAGAGTCCCCCGGCGGCCGGTCCGATAAACGGTGAGATCAGAGCTGCCCCAAGCGTCGCCCCAATGAGCACGGTTCCGAAAGGCTCGAAGAGAGCGGCCTCGTCCCGCCGCAACCAATGATACGCGAACCCCACCACGAGCGCCCCGAAGGGACTACCCGGAAACGCGAAGAGACTCCCGGTCCCGAGCGAAACGCGCATGGTCGCCGTAACAAGCGCCGATCCTGCGGCCCACCAAGGACCCAGGATGACACCCGCGATGGCGTTGATAGCGTGCTGGAACGGGAACACCCTCGCCCCGAGCGCGGGAGTGGCGAACGAGGAGAGAAAAACTCCCATTGCCGCAAAGAGCGCCGCCAAAACCAGCTTGCGCGTCATGCTGCGGGTAAAGTTAGCCACGGTAGAGTTGCCGTAACCGGACCGCACCCTCCAGGCCGGAAGGGTCCCCGGCGAGCCCGGCCAGCGCGTCGAGCAGGCGCGGCTCGAAGGTGCCGGGACCGTCGGTTTCCGCGGAAGCGATCTCTCCAGCTCGCCCGAAATACGCCAGGGCGCCGGCGACAGTCTCAACATCTCCCCCGCCGACGGCGGCGAAACATCCCACGACGGCGGTCGAGGCGCACCCGCTGCCGACGATCCCTCCCATGAGAGGATGCCCGTTCTCGACAGCCAGCGTGCGCGTACCGTCGCTCACGTAGTCGGTCTCTCCGGTTGCGGAGACGATGACGCCCAGGGCGCGGGCAGCCTGGACGGTAGCCTCTTCAGCATCGCCCGCAAGGCTCTCGACACCTCGCACCTCGGCGGAGAGACCGGCGAGGGTAGCTATCTCCCCGGCGTTGCCGCAGACGGCAGAGATCTCCAACTCCGTCAACAGCCGTTCGGCGGTCCGGGTGCGGAGCGATGTGGCCCCGGCCCCGACCGGGTCAAGGATTACGGGGCGCCCGTTCTGGTTGGCGCTCTTTCCCGCGAGGAGTGCGGACTCTATCTGAGAGTCGTCGAGCGTACCGATATTTATGACGAGCGCCGAGGCGGCGGCGGACATCTCCGCGACCTCGTCTATAGCGTGGGCCATGACCGGCAGCGCCCCGGTCGAGAGCGTCACGTTGGCGACCAGGTTGACCGTGACGTAGTTGGTTATGTGGTGTACGAGTGGACGCTCTTCAGCGAGTTTCCGCAGCACTTCTTCAGCTCTCATAGCTCGGCTCCTTCCAATATCCGGCCCAGGGCATGAACCGGACCGGACCCTTCGCCGATCTCCCCCAGCCCGTACTCTACGGCTTCGGAGGCGACCGCCCGGGCCCGGCGGGCGGCCTCTTCTATGCTGTTGCCCAACGCGAGGAAGCTCGCCAGCGAAGAAGAATGGGTACAGCCCGCGCCGTGGGTGTTCTCCTGGGAGTGGACGGGACCTTCGATGCCTACGAAATACTTGCCGTCGTAGAGCAGGTCGGCCCCGGAAGTTGTGTGGCCGCCGGTGATGATGACGGCTTTGGGGCCAAGTTCGTAGAGGGCCCGGGCGGCGTCTCCGATGCGGTCCTCGTCTACGTCCTCGCCGAGCAAGGCGAAGGCCTCGTTCACGTTCGGCGTGATGGCGGACGCGAGCGGGAACAGTTCGTTTCTGTAGGTATCTACCGCTTCGGGTTCCAGGAGCGCGGCCCCGCTCTCGGCGACCATTACCGGGTCAACTACCAGGTTCGACAGCTCCAGGCGCCGGACTGTTTCGGCGACGGCGGAGATGATCCCGGCGTTGAACAACATGCCGGTCTTTACCGCATCTGCCCCGATATCCGAGACGATAGCCGAGATCTGTTCCACAGCGACTTGCGGCGGGAAGGCGTGGATACCGGTCACCTCCCGGGTGTTCTGGGCTGTTGTGGCGACGATGGCGGTGGTCCCGTAGACACCACAGCGCAAAAACGCCTTCAAATCGGCTTGGATGCCGGCCCCCGCGCCGGAGTCGCTGGTAGCGATGCTCATTACTCGTTTCATACAATCACCTCCGCTGTGTGACTTTATAGTTTGTTCGTCCAGTATCCAGGCGAAGCCTTCGAAGCTTGGGCTGTCTCCGGAGCGTCCTAGCCATTTAGCCGCACTGCCGGGCCGGGGAACTGGCTTCGAAGAAGCCTATCTCCAGAAGCATCGCCCGCCGGTAGGCGTTCCGCACGGTGGGTACGTCCTCTGCGGAGCGATCTAAAAGTCTTTCCAGCCGGACGGCGAGGGCTTCAAACTCTGGGTCCGAGTAAGTTGTTGTCCACTCCGCGTAGGGGTTGGCTTCGCTGATTCCCTCGTCCGCCAGCGTTTGTCCGAGAAAGGCGTAGAGCCTCATGCACGGGGTCATCGCAGCACAAGTCTCCCCCACGGTCCCAAGAGAGGCGGTCGCCAGCAGGAAGTCCGTGTAGGCAAGGGTGGCTTCTCCGGGGACGGTCCCGCTGAGGTCCACCTTCCAGCGGGCCGCGTAGCCCTCGTGCAGCTTGAGTTCCTCAAGGGTCCCGGCTAGTAGCTCCGCGAAATCGTGCAAACCCTTGCTATCGGTGCTGTGCGCCAAAGCCAGCGAGTAGGCGCGGGCGAAGCTTTCCAGATAGAAGGCGTCCTGGGCGACGTACCGCTGGAAGCACTCCAGCGGCAGTGTTCCGTCTGCAAGACCACTCACGAAGCGGTGTTCAAGCGTGGCTTGGGCTAGGTCTGCGTTGTCTCTCCACAGCGCTTCTGAGAGGTTCATCTGCTGCTCACGGTAGATTCTTCACCTGACTTTCGAACTTACGAGATCGAACTCCTGCTCGCGACGGGAAGGTCGGGTCTGGGCCAGCGCCCGGAGGAGGATCGGGACGGTGATGAGCACCACGATCAGGCTCGGCACGAGATACGCCGCGTTGTAGGCTGCGGAGTAGACGAACGGGTTCCACCCTTCCGGCGCGTATGAAGCGAAGAACGCGACGCCCGAGACAAAGTGGGCGGCGAACCGGGCCAGCACGGCGACGATCGTTCCAGCGATTGCCCCCCGCACCGTGGGATCAAAGAGCCCGGCGAGGCCCAGGGCCGCGAAGGGTAGCGGGTAGTCGAAGAGCACCTGGATCGGGTGCAGTATGATCGGGTTGACCGCCAGGTTGAGCAACCCGTAGGCTGCTCCGGCCAGCATCCCTACCTTCCATCCCTGACGTACGGCCAACAGGATCAGGGGTACCATTTCTAGGGAGATCGAACCTCCTAGCGGCATCCTGAAGATCGTGATCAGACCCAGAACAAACGCCAGCGCGATGGCGAGCGCAGCTTCTGTTAATACTCGGGTATCCTTGAAAATGTTCAAAGCGCATCCTCCTTTTGTTTTACGGGGATGCGCCGACAAGATTGTTAATCTCCCTTCGCCGGAATTACCCGGATCAGGTTCAGCGGGTCGGTGTTCGGCTTGCGCCTCGCACCCTCTCAGCCTTGCGGCTCCCCGGTTGTCTACTCTGTTACCTAGTGTAACTTATCTGCAATATCCGTGCCCGGTCCCGTGCGCCCCTCCGTCATCTGGACCCCGAGAACGGTGGCCGCGTCCGTGATCTCACCTCCGGAAATCCTCTCTACGAC
>JBARZO010000600.1:0-2411 GCA_049650165.1 Rubrobacteraceae bacterium | reverse complement strand
TCCTCGATTGCCGAGTCCGAAACGCCGCGCTGCCGGTTCAGGGCGCTTCGGAGACCGCGAACCAAGAGCGCGCGCAGGTCCGCGATAGCCCCATCCTGTTCCGCCCCCCGGAGCGCGGAGATCCATTGTTCGTTCGTACGCTCTTCCACAGTTGGTCTTCATTCTAAACATCTATCGTCCTCGATGCGTGCAGGCTCCGGCATCGTTGTTCGAAAAGTAAGCGAAAAGTAAGGAATCATCCAGCCGACTCGTCGGTTCCGAAACAGGGAAAGACAGGAGCAACTATTTAGAAGAAACGGGGTATACGTGAGATCTTCGACTTGCCTACTGCACGGAAGCCGTCTACGGCCCTCCGAGAATCTCGGAGAGCAAAAGGCCTTGCTCGCCGCCAGAAAAGCACGAGAGGCCGCGACGCTTCTGGAGAGGGTTTTCCGGCTGATGACGGAGGATGATTCCATCCAACCCGCCATAAAGTACGTGTACGCTGCCCTCTGCGAAGCAGAGACGAGGGCATCCATAATCGAAGACTGGTACGAACGCACCTACTCCGACAGCGGACTTTCGGCAAGATCCCGCCAGGCTACCCGCTGAACGTCAGCGCCGGGTGAAAGAATAGTCCTTGGAGTCCAGTCTTGTGAAATAATTAGAGGCTATCCGTTAAAGGAGGAGGAACAACATGGCCGCGACAGGCACAAGCCCGGAATTCTACCGGGAGGAGGTAGGACTCGCCCTCCGAAACCCCGGCATGCAACTCGAAGGTTTGCGTTACCCGATCACACCTATAGGGATGCACTATCTCCTGATCCACTTCGACATCCCGCACGTCGACCCGGAGACTTACGAGCTTCGGGTATCGGGCCGGGTCCGTAACCAACTCAACCTATCTCTCGAAGATATAAAGTCTCGTCCGAAGGTAACCGCGCCCGTGATGATGGAGTGTGGCGGCAACGGTCGGGCACACCTCTCGCCGCGGGCGATCTCCGCCCCTTGGCACGATGAAGCGGTCGGGTGCGCCGAGTGGACCGGCACACCTTTACAGCCGATCCTGCAGGAAGCCGGCCTGCTGGACGACGCGGTGGAGGTAGTCTTCTCCGGCTATGACCGGGGGTTGGATCAGGGCGTAGAGCACGACTACGAGCGAAGCCTGAAGATCGAGGACGCCCTGCGCGACGAAGTCTTTCTCGCCTACGAGATGAACGGGGGACCGCTGCCTCCTCAGCATGGTTCCCCGCTCCGGCTCGTCGTACCGGACTGGTACGGTATGGCGTCGGTCAAGTGGCTCAAGGAGATTCGGGCCGTAGACGAACCCTTCGAGGGCATCCAGCAAATAGTCACGTACAACTACCGCCAATCCGAAGACGATCCCGGTACACCCGTAACCCGGAAACATCCGCACGCCCTCATGGTCCCGCCCGGTATCCCGGACTTCCTCTCCCGCAAGCGACACGTAGAAGCTGGAAATGTAACGGTAGAGGGCCGCGCCTGGTCCGGTTTCGGTCCCATCGAGCGCGTCGAGTTCAGCGCGGACGGTGGGGAGACCTGGGAAGACGCGGACCTCGGGGATGCGGTCGGGCCTTACGGCTGGACGTACTGGCACTGTGAATGGGACGCCCAACCCGGCGAGTACGAGCTGTGTGTGCGGGCGACGGACGCGTCCGGTAAGACACAACCGGTAGATGGCGAAGAAGCCTGGAACAAGGGCGGGTACGGGATCAACGTCGTCCAGCGCGTTTCACTCACGGTCAGATAGGGTTAGTCCCAGCCTACGAAAACGAGACCATAAGAAGCGGGCCGGCGACCCGTTGACAGAGGAGGGGGATGGCGCCGGCCCGATAATAGCGTTGACTCAAAGGAAGCCTACAAAGAGGCAGCCTCTAAGTTAGAAGACCAGTACAAACGCGTCGAACTCGTCCAGGATTCCGTCGTCATCGAGATCATGGTCGAAGAAATCGAAGCCGGTGTTGACCTGACTAACACTGAGGTCGAGATCCTGATGTATAGAAGCATCAGCATCGCCTTCGACCGAGGCGGCGTTAACGTCACCCGAGTTTATCTGGCTTGCGTCCAGTTCCACCTCGTTCGTGCCCAGGGAGAAATCGAAATCATCGCCGTCGAAGTCGTCGTCGAAAAGACCGAAACCGTCATTGTCGTTGTCTATCTGAATAGCGGTCGCCTGCGCGAAGGCCGGAGCAGCCGCCACCAACACCATAGCCAGCATCGCTGCCAGCAAAATTAGTTTCCTCATACTTCACTTTCCTTTCTACAGAACGTCCTTGCATAATCATGCCTGTCTTCAACTCTGGGCAATCCTATCTCGCCTCCTTTCATGACCAGTTTTCTTTCGAGGGCCCGTATCTACGGTTTCCACCGACTGTGGCCCATCACTTACTAACAAATGTCGCACACCGCCG
>JBARZO010000599.1:0-3040 GCA_049650165.1 Rubrobacteraceae bacterium | reverse complement strand
CCCTGGAACAGCAGCCGCAGCTAGTCGCAAGGACTATCTTGGAGACGGGAATGACGAGGCTCCGAGCCTACCCGTTTTCCGTCACTCCGGCTCCAGCCATGTGTCCACGGGTTTATGGGTCGGTCTGGGTCACACTTGCTCACGAAGTAAGAGACCTATCGCTGGAGCAACGATGACGGGAAAACAAAGTAAAAACGACTCCTTGCGAATACACACCCGGCTTAGAAATCGAGTGGAGAGTATCGCTACCTATCCATCAAGCTCGTCAGTCCAGCTACAGCTATGTGTCGCAGACTTTATGGGTCGGCCTGGTACGTGAGGTGAATGTCTGTCCACCACCACAAAATGTAGTGGTGCATAGGATGTCCCACGAGGCGTTCACGAGATCGTTACGAGTCGGTTTTGATGGGCCCGTCCTAGCGTCGGACTCCATGCTACAGGACTTATAGGCGGCGACGGTAGACGTCGCGCACAAACCCATCGTACGATGCCCGCACCAAATCCAGCTCCTCCGATGAACCGTCGAACAGGTGGGACAGATCTAACCTGCTGAACAGCCGGGTCTCGTCGGCAGACCGACGCCTGTAAGCGAAGAGGCCCACCGGTCCCCAACCCTCCTCCAGAGCATATTCCGGCCGATGCTTCCGGCGCTCGTGGACGAATACCAGCCCGAGCAGGTACTCGAAGACGTCGAAGGCCTCCACGTAGTTCTCATCGCTCGGAAGGTACTCTCGCAGGGGCTCGCGCAGCGTCCGGAAGAGGTGTTCGCTGAAGGGCATGTAGAACAACTGGGGTGGTTGGTCTCCCCGCTCGTAGATCGGAACCGGCTGGATGTACTCGCTTATGTACTCTTCGAACGTCCTGGCGAACTCCCATGTGTGCAGCTCCAGCACGGCCGGCTCAGCCTCCCCTCTGACATTCCGAACGCGGGCGTCGGAGAAAAGGGCTCGCAGGGTTTCGGTGTGCCCACCGGCGAGCGCGGCGATACCACTGCTGTAGAGTACCAACATGGCCGGGTAGCGACGAAGGGCCAAGGCTACTTCCAGGCCCGAACTCTGCGGCACGTTGGCCAGCCGCTCCAGGGCATCGCCCCACATTCGGCTCCGCTTCGGGCTGTCCCAGTAGCAGCCTGTCGCCACCACGTTCAGCAGGACGTCCGTGAGGTTGCGGTAGGCGGTAAGTCGCCCGTCGAAGGACCTGTTGGTCAGCAGTCTTTGGTCGTGGATGGGGTATTCCTCTTCGGAGATCACCTCGGCGTAGAGTTTCTCTGTCTCCTCGCGCACCAGATCATGGAGGCGAATCCGGTACCTGTCGTCGGCGAGGTAGCGCTTCGTCGTCGCCACTGCCAGCGGCGCCGACAGCGGGTGCGGGCCGCCGTGCTCTTCGAGAGCCTCGATCTTCTCCAGGAGCTCCAGGAAAAACGGGTCGGCGCCGTCGGTCTCAATCACCCGGCCCTGAGCGAACTCCACCAGCTCCCGTTCTTCTACAGAAGGCTCGTGATATGAGGCCCAGTAGGTGGTGAAGCGACGGCTCCGGCTCCGCTGAAAAGCTTCTATAAGAGCCGTGTCGTAGGTGCCCGACCAGCCGCAGACCACGAGGCCGTACTCGTCGAAGACCTTGTCTAGCAGGGCATTGGTACGCTCGTCGTAGGAGGCAAGTTCTGCGGGAGTGTTCTTTATCCGGGCGTCCAGGTAATCGCCGTTGACCTTTATTATCGTGCATCCAGTGTGCTGTAGCGGCGGGGCTCCCTCCGCCTGGTCGGGCGTGCTGACAACCGTCGGGGTGACGCCTTCAGCATCGAGCGTCCGTTCCATCAACTTATCGAAATTCGTGGTCAGGATAACCTTCACATAGCCTTTGGAGGCCAGCTTCGCAAGGGCCTGGTGGCCTTCCGTAGGTAGCTTTCGGCTCTCTTCCCGGTCTTCCTCATCGGGCTCGAAGTAGCCGGCCAGCAGGCGTTGGCGATCTTCTGGGGAGCCCGAGAGTCGCTCGACTACCCGTGAGTAGTCGGGCTCTTCTTCGTACCGGTCGGTAAACCACGTCACCGGGTTTGCGCGAGCCTGCTCTTCCTCGTCTACTGCGGAAGCCAGCTTCGAGATGAGGTCCAGGGTCACCTCCCAGCCGGTCGGTATACCAGCGGCCCGCGAAACTCCACTTCCCAGCAGGACCGCATAGACTCCCGGTCCTGAATGGACTGAGAAAGCCAGTGGTAGGATCGGATCCGGGACGAGACTCACGCTACCTCAACAGCCTGCCTCATACTCACCTGGCAAGTGGTAACCGCTCTATCTTGCCGATCACTGTCCAGCTTCTTCTCTACCTGCACGCTCTGCGTTGAGGGCCAGCAGACAGCCCAAAAGATCCTCGTCTGAGAGATCTGAGGACCACCCATAAGCGTCGAGCACCGCCTCGTCGAGCTTTCGGTGGACGTTATCCAGCCAGGTGGGACGCTCGTTATAGAGGTTGGTCAGTGTGCGCTTCTTCAACTCAGCCTCGGTTGCTCCCTCGGGATTAAGCCAGTTGCGGCGCAGCTCGTCCAAGCGGTGGGCGGCCTTAGCTATCCTCTCAACGCGGGGATCTTCTACTGATTCCTCGTTAGGAGGCCATGGCAGCGGGAAAGTTTCGAAAGTACGAGATGAAGAGTAGCTAGGATCATTTCCCACGCCGAGCCAGGAAGCCTGGGCGAGAGACCAAGTTTCATGTACCCGCGAATGGAGTACGCCTAAGAAGTAATCATCTTCGCGAGCGAACACGTGCAGTTTGTGATCCGGGACCACGTCTGTCGGCATCCACATGAAGAGTCGGTGCTTGGCTACCTCGGGCGTCACGATGCACCTTTTCAAGCCTGCTATCGCCTGGCGGAGAGCCGGGCGCGACCGGCCGTGTATCCACCATTTCGTTCGCATCCGCTTGTCTCGGCTAACATCCCGCCGTGGCTTGACGGTCATGCGAACGTACTCGAACGGGGTCTCGTAGAGCGAGGCCTCCTCTTCGCTGATCTCCCCGAAGTCCACTATCCAGGCGTCACGCGGTCTACCAG
>JBARZO010000598.1:0-6473 GCA_049650165.1 Rubrobacteraceae bacterium | reverse complement strand
ATATTATCGTGGCGGGTGCGCCACCGTCGGCGGTTCGGGCTGGGGTGGTGGCCACCCTGGTACTAGCCGCCACGCTGTTGGGGCGGCAGGTCTCGCCGCTACACTTTATGACTACCATGCTTGCCGCGGTGCTCGCCTACAATCCGGACCTGGTATATAGCACCGGTTTCCAGCTCTCGGTCGCGGCGGTATTCGGAATCCTTCTCCTAAGAAAGCCGTTGAAGTCGTTTTTAGAGGGTAGTATCTTCCGTCCGCTATTCAACCCGCCAGAGACTCTAATGAACTTGCTATCTATATCTCTGGCGGCCCAGATCGCGACTGCCCCGATCATTGCCTCGACTTTCGGGGAGGTCTCCGTGATTGGAGTCCTCACTAACCTTGTCGCCGTGCCCCTCTCCGGCCCGATCCTGACGCTCGGGCTTTTAGGATCGGTGACGGGTAACATCGTGCCGGCTCTGTCATACCCGATCAACTACACAAACGGTTTTCTGGTTACGCTCGTCGAGTGGACCGCCCAGGCGGCTTCTGCACTGCCCTTCGCCGCGGTTCGAACACCGGGAACTACGTTGCCGCTGGTCGCGATCTTCTACATCGGATGCATTCCGGCAGCGGTGTCTGAAAGTGTTTTTCCGAAGAAGCGTTGGCCTTTTTGGGCCGGCCTGATGATTCTGTGGACGGCGTGCTGGCTCGCACTCGTCGCCATCTCTAGCGGGTAGAATAGGCTCTATGGCCGTTTATCTACTTCTGGGAGACGATGAGGATCGCAAAAAACGTAGCGTAGAAAAGCTGCGCCGCGACCGCACGCCCGACTCCTATGAGGCGGCAGAGTCGAGCCCGGAGGAGGTGGTCTCGGCTTGCAATTCCTACTCCCTTTTCGGTGACGGGGCTTTCGTGTTGGTCCGTAACCTTGACGCCTGGAACGCCGCCCAGAAGGCCAAGATCGTGTCGTATCTTCAGAACCCCTCGCCTGAGACGGACCTTGTGATGCTCGGTAGCAAGCTCGGGGCCCGCGAGAAACTACTCTCGGCGGTGAAAGAATCCGGTGAGGTGCATAACTTCGAGCAACCTTCCGGCAAGGCACTCGTCAAGTGGGTCATGGGTTACGCCAAAAAGCAGGGCTTGGATCTGCCGCAGGATGTTGCCGGCTTTCTGTCGGAACGTTGTTCGGAGGACAAAACACGTCTCGCCCGCGAGGTCGAGAAACTTTCTCTCTACGTCGAGGATAGGAGCGCTGCCAATGAAGATGTAGAGGCGCTCTGCCCCCCGGACTTGCAGTCCAATATATTCGCTTTCGTGGATGCGCTGGCTAGTGGCGAGCGCGGCCGGGCGCTCAAACTACTCGAAGATCTTTTGTCTACCGGTGAGCCGCCGCTGCGGGTGATGTACATGATACGGCGCCAGTTCAATCTTCTGGCCCGCGCCAGCTCGCTCTCTGAGCGAGGAACTTCGGCCCCCGAACTTGCAAAAGACCTCAAAGTCCCGCCGTTCGTCGTTCGTAAGCTCCAGGAACAGGGGCGCCGGATGAAAGACGGAGACGTCGAGCGTGCTCTGGAGACGATCCTGGATCTGGAAAGCGGTTTGAAGGGTGGTCGGGATCTCGGAGATGAACTGCAGGTGGAGCTTGCTGTGCTTAAACTAGCCCGTTAGCGCGGTTTGCAGAGCAGAACTGGCATAGCAGCCGCGCTTGCCGGAAGAGGACTCTTTCTTACCTAGCTCTCGGAATTGGAGCCGGCGAGAGCCTTATCGAAGCGGCTAACCTTTCGGGAAGCTTTATTCGGATGAATGATGCCTTTGACGGCCGCCTTGTCGTAAGCCTTCTGTGACTCGTCTCGGATCTCACGGGCGCCCTCTGAGTCTCCGGTATCTACTGCGCGGTAGAAGTTTTTGGAGAGGTTCCGCAGTCGCGCACGTACGGTGCGGTTCTGCTCGTAGCGCTTTATGCTCTGTTTGTCTCTCTTGGATGGTGCGGGCATATTTTGCTCCTCTGCTTTATATAAGGGATGTAACCGGGAGAATGTAACATATGGGGAGCAAAGGGGCAATCGTGTTAAACTCTCCGGGTGAAAAACATCGAACGCACGCGCAATTTCTGCATAATCGCGCATATTGATCACGGTAAGAGCACATTGGCCGACAGAATGTTGGACGCCACCGACGCCGTACCCGAAAGGGAGCGGGTAGCCCAGATCCTGGACACCATGGAACTGGAGCGCGAGCGGGGCATCACCATCAAGGCCCAGGCCGTTCGATTGCTCTACAATCGATCTGACGGACAGTGGAACTTGAACCTGATCGACACCCCCGGCCACGTGGACTTCGCCTACGAAGTCTCACGGGCGATAGCCGCCTGCGAGGGCGCGCTCCTGGTTGTGGATGCTGGACAGGGCATCCAGGCGCAGACCCTCGCCAACCTCTACCTGGCGATGGAGCACGACCTGGAGATAATCCCGATCATAAACAAGATAGACCTCCCCGCCGCCGACGTACCCGCCGTCACCGACGAGTTGGTGGAACTCTTGGGCGTCGATGAAGATGAAATCCTGAAAATCTCCGCAAAGACCGGCGAAGGCATAGACAAAGTCCTCGACGCTATCGTGGATCGTATCCCGGAGCCGGAGACCACACAGGAAGAGACTCGGGCGCTTGTCTTCGACTCCCACTACGATCCATACCGGGGCGTCATCTCGCTCGCCCGCATCTTCGACGGCACACTGTCGAAAGGAGATACCGTCCGGGCGATGGGAAGCGAGGAGCAGTTCGAGATACTAGAGGTTGGTTGCTATTCACCGAAGCCTACAGCGTTGCCTACCCTCCAAACCGGCGAGGTGGGGTATATGATCGCCGGCCTCAAGGACATTGAGGCTCTACGCGTCGGCGACACGGCAACGAGGACCGAAAATCCGGCTACGGAACCTCTACCGGGTTACGGTCGGGTTCTGCCGACTGTCTTTTCGGGGCTTTACCCGACGGATGGGGACGATTTCGAGCAGCTACGCGACGCCCTGTCGAAACTACAACTGAACGATGCCTCGCTCTTTTTCGAGCCGGAGAACTCGCGGATGGGGTTCGGGTTCCGGTGCGGTTTCCTGGGTTTGCTGCACATGGAGATCATTCAGGAGCGGCTGGAGCGGGAGTTTGGCCTGGATCTCATCGCCTCTTCTCCGAGCGTGAAGTACGAGGTGATAGAGAACGGAGAACTAACTGAGGTTACGAACCCGAGCGAGCTGCCGGAGATTTTCGAGGAGATCCGGGAGCCTGTAGTGCGGGCTACGATCATCTGTCCCAAAGACTACGTCGGGGCCGTTATGAGCCTCTGCCACGAGCGTCGCGGTGTCTCTATCGGCATGGAATATATGTCCACCCGCAGGGTGCAACTTACCTACGACCTGCCGCTGGCGGAGATAATCACGGACTTCTTCGATGCCCTCAAGAGTAAAACGCGCGGCTACGCCTCATACGACTACGAACCAAGGGACTACGAATCCTCCGACCTGGTAAAAGTCGAGGTTCTGGTCTCCGGTGAGCCGGTCGATGCGCTATCGTTTATCGTCCACCGGGACAAGGCTTACTACAGGGGCCGGGCGCTCGCCGAGAAACTTAAGGAACTAATACCGCGCCAGCAGTTCGAAGTCCCCGTGCAGGCTTCGGTCGGGAAACGAATCATCGCCCGTGAGACGGTGCGGGCCTACCGCAAGGACGTTACGGCCAAGTGTTACGGCGGTGACATCAGCCGTAAACGTAAGCTCTTGGAGAAACAGAAGGCCGGTAAGCGTCGGATGAAGCAGGTCGGGAGCGTCGAGATACCGCAGGAAGCCTTCCTGGCCGCGTTGCGGATCTGACATCGGGAAACCAACTTCCCCGTGATAAAATTCCACCGTTATGCAGCTCTCTAGCAGGCAACACGAAATACTGATCCGGGTTCTGGAGTTGTACATCTCCAGCGGCTCACCTGTGGGCAGTCATGCCCTCGGCGACTTCGTGGAGGCGAGCAGCTCGACGATTCGGGCCGAGCTCGCCAACCTGGAGTCCGCCGGTCTGCTGACTCACCCACACACGTCCGCAGGCCGCGTTCCTACCGACGCCGGTTACCGTTACTACGTGGACGCCCTGATCTCCGGCGACGCGCCGGAAAACGACTCCTTCGAGGCTCCAGCGGGCTCCGGCAATATAGACGAACTGCTACGCGGCGTATCCGAAGGTATGAGTGAGGTAACGCGCCTGCTGGCGGTGGTCGCCGGTCCTGGCGCCCTGGGTGATTCCTTATCGCGCATAGACTACCTCTCGCTCTCCCCGGAATCGCTGCTGCTCATCGTGTCGATGGATAGCGGAGCGTCGTCGAGTACTACGCTGGCACTTCCGAGCTACGTTGAAGATGGAGAGCTGCGGGAGATCTTCACCTCGCTCAACTCCTGGATAGAGGGACGTCCGCTGGGCGTTGACCTGGAACTCGGGATCGCCGCCCGCAAGGTCCTATCCGACCATAACCCCCAGGTCGTGAACGTGGTTCTAGAGGCGGTGAACGTCCTCGGGCAGGCTAGCGAGCGGGGTGTTTTTATCCAGGGCGTCTCAGCCCTGCTCGCCCGCTTAGACGACCTGGACCCGTCTACCCTCGCGGCGCTCATCGAGGTCTTCGAGCGTCGGCGTTGGCTGCTGCGCCTCATGGGTGACGCCCTCCAGCGCTCTGCCTCGGATCCCCACGGAGTCGTCGTCTCCATCGGGGCTGAAAGGGGCTTCTATAACCTGGCGAACACGAGCTTCGTCGCCGCGGCCTACAACCACGGCGAACGTCCCTATGGAGTAGTTAGCCTTATAGGCCCCAAGCGGATGGAGTACGATGCCGCCATCTCGACGGTCCGCTCCGCCGCCGAAGCCCTTACCTACCGACTGAACGACCGCTTCTAGCATGGCTACCAAGCGCGACTACTACGAAGTTCTTGGCGTGTCTCGCGAAGCCACCGACACGGAGGTAAAGAAAGCTTACCGTCGTCTGGCCCGCGACCATCACCCGGACGCCAACCCAGGCGATAATGGTGCTGAGGAGCGTTTCAAAGAACTGACCGAGGCCTACGAGGTCCTCTCCAACGCCAAAGCCCGGCAGGCCTACGATACTTACGGCCACCAAGTACCACGCGGCGGCGGTGCCGGAGGTTATCCTGGAGGCGGAGACCCGTTCGGCGGCTTCCAAGATATCTTCGAAGCCTTTTTCGGCGACAGCTTTGGGGGATCCTTCTTCGGTGGGTCCAGCACGCGCCCTCGGAGTCGTGGGAGTGACGCTGAAGTAGAGGTTGAGCTATCTCTCAGGGAGGCCGCTTTCGGGGCCGACCGTGAGATCAACGTTCAGACGGTGAAGAACTGTGGTGTTTGTGATGGCTTGGGGGGCACTCAGACCCGTACTTGTGGGACCTGCGACGGCGCGGGCGCTGTTCGCACTGTGCGCCAGAGCATGCTAGGACAGATGGTCAGTACGCAGCCTTGCTCTACTTGCGGGGGTAACGGCAGGATTATTGAAGAACCGTGTGACAACTGTCGCGGGAGCGGCAAGATCTCGGAGATGGTCTCGCGCAACCTCCGTATTCCGGAGGGCATCGAAGACGGAATGAGGATGCGCGTCGGTGCCGCTGGGCATGATGGAGACCCTGGAGCGCCTCCGGGAGACCTGTACGTTCTAGTGAAGGTCAAAGAAGACGCGGAGCTGATGCGGGATGGTGAAGACCTGATCCACCGGATGAAAGTTACTTTTATCGAGGCGGCTTTGGGGGCCGAAACCGAAGTGCCGACGCTCGATGGTCCGAAGAAGATCCACCTGGAGGCTGGCACCCAGCCGGGTGCGACGCTTCGCCTGGATGGCGAGGGGATGCCGCGGCTGCAGCGCCGGGGCCGGGGGGATCTCAAGGTGATGGTTGATGTAATGGTGCCGACCCGACTCTCGGCGGAACAGCGCGAACTTCTGGAGCAATTCGAAGCGGTTAGCGGCAATGAGACCTATAACGGAAGCGGCGGCTCCTTCTTCGAGCGGCTGAGGAGCGTATTCCGATAACTGCCAGGGCATCCCGCACCGCTATCACGCGCATTTTCGTAGACGTAGACCTGGAAGCCGGGGGTTTTCTAGCTTTGCCGGAAGATGAGGCATATCACATCCATAAAGTCCTCCGGGCGAAGTCGGGAGACGCATTCGAGGTGGTAGATGCGGCTCGAAACCTATTCGTCGCCGAACTGCAGGAGGGACGGGAAGCCGCTATCCTGGAGAAGTTGCAGGGGCCAGGGAAAGGCCATCATGAGGTGACGCTCTACCAAGCAGTCCCTAAAGGAAAGCATATGGATTTGGTAGTAGAGAAGGCTACGGAGATCGGGGTCGTCAGGATCGTGCCGCTGGTGACGGAGCGGAGCGTCGTTCGCCCGGATGGTACTGGGAAGGTCGAACGCTGGAGAAGGTTGGCGCAGTCGGCGGCCCGGCAGTCGCTCCAATTCCAGGT
>JBARZO010000597.1:0-2411 GCA_049650165.1 Rubrobacteraceae bacterium | reverse complement strand
ACGTTGAGTGCGGGGTCCGGTGCCTTAATTCGAGCCGGGGCTGCCGAGGTTCACGCGTTAAGTTTGTGCAGGACTTGTTGATAGGCTGAAAAGCCACCGACCGAAGGGAGGCCACATGAATGTAGCCGTCAAGGGACGCAACATGTCGTTGACGGAGGCTCTCGAAGGGTACGCCGCGGAAAAGGTCGAGCGGGTCACGAGGTTCTTCGACGAGGAGAAGAGCGACTCGCGGGCCGAGATCGAGTTGATCCACGAGCGCAATCCCGCGAACGCCGACCCCGAAGTGGTAGAGACTACGCTGTTTATTAACGGAACCGTGCTAAAAGCCCGGGAGGCATCGCCGGATATGTACGCTTCCATAGACAAGATGTACGACAAGCTGGAGCGCCAGGTAAAGCGGTACCGGGGCCGGCAGGTCGATCGTTGGCAGGGACAGGCCAAGAACAGCGAGTCGCCCGAGCCCCGGCCCTTCCTGATAGATGAAGAAGACGAAATAGAGGCTAAAATAGTCCGGACGAAGCAGTTCCAGATGAAGCCGATGGGCGCTGAAGAAGCAGTCCTGCAGATGGAGCTCCTGGATCACGACTTCTTCGTCTTTACCAGCGCGGATACCAGCGACATAAATGTGGTATACCGGCGGCGCGATGGAAACTACGGGCTCATAGAGCCGGCAAGGTAAAAAGGTAGCTACACTTTGACGAACTTACTGACGCGAATACTGAAGATCGGCGAGGGCCGGAAGGTAAAAACCCTCTGGCGGCAAGTAGAAGCCGTCTCGGCCCTAGAGCCACAAGTCGAGAACCTTACGGACGACCAACTCCAGGCGAAGACCGGTGAATTCAGGGAGCGTCTGGAAAACGGTGAGACGCTCGAAGACATTATGAATGAGGCCTTCGCCGTCGTCCGGGAGGTCTCTAAGCGAACCCTCGGGATGCGGCCTTTCGACGTCCAGGTTATGGGCGGCATTGTGCTCCACGGGGGTAACATCGCGGAGATGAAGACCGGTGAGGGAAAGACGCTCGCCGCCACCATGCCGGTCTATCTAAACGCGCTCTCCGGTAAGGGCGCCCACGTGGTTACCGTCAATGACTACCTTGCCCGACGTGACGCGGACTGGATGAGGCCCGTATACGAGTTCCTGGGCCTGGAATTGGGTGTTGTTCAGGACGGAATGAACTTCGACGAACGGAAGGTTGCCTACGGCGCCGACATCACCTACGGTACCAATGCCCAATTTGGCTTCGACTATTTGCGGGACAACCTTTCTACGTCCGTCGAGCAGCTTGTCCAGAAAGACCTCAACTACGCCATCGTGGACGAGGTTGACTCCATCCTCGTCGACGAGGCTCGGACACCCTTGATCATCTCCGGCATGCCGGAGAGCGCGGCGGACGTTTACTACCGCTTCGCCTCAATAGTCCCACGCCTCAAAGATGGTGAAGACTACGAGGTGGATGAGAAGAAGAAGCAAGTCGCCCCAACGGAGAGCGGAGTCGAAAAGGTCGAGAAAGCCCTCGGGGTGGACAACCTCTACGACGACGTCAACCGGAACCTCGTAAATCACTTGAACCAGGCGCTCCGGGCCCAGACGCTCTTCCTTAAAGACGATGAGTACATCGTCCGTGACGGCCAGGTTTTTATCGTGGACGAGTTTACGGGGCGGGTGCTGGAGGGTCGGCGTTACTCCGAGGGGCTTCATCAGGCGATAGAGGCGAAAGAAGGCGTGGAGATCCGGGAAGAGAACCAGACGGTCGCCACCGTGACGATCCAAAATTTTTTCCGGGGTTACGACAAGCTCGCGGGCATGACCGGTACGGCGGCCACGGAGGCCGACGAGTTCATGCACATCTACAAGATGGAAGTCGTCACCGTACCAACGAACGAGTCAATGGTCCGGGACGACAAGCAAGACCTGGTCTACAAGACTCGCAAGTCAAAGTACGCCGCGGCGCTCCAGGACATCATCGAGCGGAACGAAAAGGGTCAGCCGGTGCTCGTCGGCACTACCTCGGTGGAGGTCTCAGAGCAGCTTTCCGGTTTGCTGAAGCAGCGGGGGGTGAAGCACAATGTCTTGAACGCCAAGCAGCACGAGCGGGAAGCCGAGACGATCCTCGAAGCGGGCGAACGAGGCGCCGTGACCATCGCGACGAACATGGCCGGTCGTGGTACGGACATCAAGCTCGGGGACGGGGTCGAGAACCTCGGCGGTCTGTACGTGCTCGGGACCGAGCGGCACGAGTCGCGCCGGATAGACAATCAGCTTCGGGGCCGTTCCGGGCGGCAGGGGGATCCGGGTGAGTCGCGGTTCTACTTGTCTTTCGAGGATGATCTATTGAGATTGTTCGGGGGAGAGAAGATGCAGGGAGTTCTGGATCGGCTCGACGTGGAGCCGATTGAGGCCGGTATGATCT
>JBARZO010000596.1:0-9823 GCA_049650165.1 Rubrobacteraceae bacterium | reverse complement strand
CGAAGAGGCCGAAGCGGTAGGGCCGTCCGGGGGTGAAACGGTTGCGGAAGAGCCTGCTCCGGCGCCCCCTTCTGACACTGGAGAAGCCACTAAGGGGACCACAGGTGAGGGTGCGGATCTCCCTATCGCGAACCCAGAGGCCGAGGACCTGGTCGCCGTCCCTCCCGAGAGCTGTCCGGGCGCTAATGTGGTGCTCGAGCCTTTTGGAACCAATGGCGGGGCGCAGAGCGAGCCGTTCGAGGTCACGGGCGGTACGTTCGTCGTACGGGTCGATCTAAAGAGCGACAATCCAGACGACGCCCGGCTGGACGTCTCGATCCTCGACACCGAGACCCAAAAGCCGGTCGAAGAGTTCGACCAGCGGGCCGTGGGCTCCTACGGCACCACCATAAGCCAGGGGCCGGGAAGCTATCTCCTTAACCTCCAACCAAAGGCCAGCTCATACGAGATAACCGTATTCGACTGTGCCGACCAGGCTCCTGAGCAGAAGCCTGAGCAGAAGCCTGAGCAGGGCTCTGGGGAAGACGCTCCCGGCGCGCCACTGGAACTCGAATCTTCCCCGCCCCCGGAGGTTCCTCCGGCGCCACAGTCGGGCGGCTCCGAAGCGCCGGTAGATCAGCCGGCCGAGTTCGAGTTCGCGGCGGATGACGAGCCGGTATCACCCGAAGATGATGCCTCACCATCCGACGTCGATCTGCCGACCCAGGAAGGACAGTCGGGTGAGGTCGCCGTGCTACCCGACACCGGTGGTCCCGGCCTGGACACCAGTCGCCTATTGATCGTAGTCGCTGGGGCTCTCGCGGTGGCGGCGGGTGTTGCGGGCCTTGCCGTATCCGTAGGGTCTGCCCGGGGTCCCGGCGGGCGATCCGGCACGGACGGACGATAGGCGGCCCGCGTGGGGACCTGTGCGGGGACCTGTGCGGGGGGCGTTAGTGAGGCCCTGGAAGTTGTGCCGGCCCACGAACGGGTCGGGGGTTAGGCCAGTTGCCGGTGCCAGCGGCAGCCACAGCCGCCGCGAAGGCCGCGATCATGGTCGTAAGGAGCCGTCGTGGCCGGCGGTTGCTACTGGCCTTCTTCGCGGGGCTCGCGCTCTCACTGGCGCTGGTGGTGATCGTGCTCCTGAGTTCGGTCAGCGCCGTCATTGGTGTCTGCCGGACGGAGGCCTCACAGGCGCAGGTCTCAGGGCCCTCCGGCAACTCCGAGTCCCCAGGCCTCTCGCCGAGCTCTCCGGGCAGCCCCACCTTTGTATCTCAGAACTGGAGCGAGGCGGCGATGTCGGACGTACCGCAGGAGATCCTGGCACTCTACGAGAAAGCGGGCAAGGATTACGGTTTGGACGCCGCGGTAATCGCGGCCGTGGGGAAGAAAGAGACCGACCACGGCCGTTCGGACCTCCCCGGCGTCAAAAGCGGCGAGAACTCCGCCGGGGCCGGCGGGCCGATGCAGTTTCTGGCCTCTACCTGGGCTAACGTGGGCGTGGACGGCAACGGCGACGGCACGATGGACCGCTACGACCCGGAGGACGCCATACCGGGGGCCGCAAACTACCTCAAACTCGAGGGCGCGCCCCAGGACTACAACACGGCCCTTCTCGCCTACAACCACTCCCAAAGCTACGTCGACGGTGTGCTGGCCCAGGCCGACGAGTACCGTGGCGCCGGTGGCGGCTCAGGTGGCGGCGGTACTGGCAGAGATGGGGAAGATGAGCAGATCGCTGGTAGGGAACCCTCGGACGGGCCTCCGGATCGACCTTCTACCGGGCTGGCGACGCTACTCTCCCCGCTAGCCACGCGGCCCGCCCACGCCCAAGGCGCATCCGGCACGGTCGGCTCACCCGGCGAGACCGATTACTCCTCTGCGGAGATCGACACCCTGAACCTCATAAACGACTATCGCCAAGAGAACGGTCTGGGGGCCTTGGAGCTCTCGGACATGATCTCCACCGCCTCGGCCCACTACGCCCACGACATGGCGAAGTACGACGCCTACCGGGTTCCCGAGGCCCACGTGAGCGGCCCGACCGACTACTACTTCGAGGGGGCCGTCCTGACCGACCGGATGAACGCCGAAGGCTACTACGGCTCCGCGTATGGAGAAAACATCGCCGCCGGTCAGGCCAGCGCCCAGGAAGTCTTCGAGGCCTGGAGAAACTCGCCAGGACACAACGAGATGATGCTCAACCCCGACATGACCGTTATCGGCATCGGACTGGTTGAGAACCCGGAAACTTCTTACGAAGAGTTCTGGGCAACGAACTTTGGATCTGACCCGGACGACACGACACGGCCCGTCTCCGAGGCTGGAGGCAGCTCAGGTGGAGGATCCAACGGCGGGTCGGGTGGAGGTTCTGGGAGCGAGGTTCAAGGCAACTCAAAAGCCGTGTTCCCGCTCCCCGACGACTACTTCGACTCCTACGAAGATACTTGGGGCGCGGCGCGGGGTGTGGGCCGTGGCCACGAGGGCACGGATATGTTCGCCCCAGACGGGACCCCGATCTACTCCATCACCAGCGGCAAGGTAGTTCCCGTCTTCGGGTCCGACTCCGAAGGTTGGAACGAGCTCGGGGGCTGGGTCACCATGATCGAAGCTACCGAGGATGTAGGGCCCGTAAAGAGCGGCGACATGCTCTACTACGCCCACCAGGTCGGGCCTTCTCCACTCAAGCCCGGAGACACCGTCCAGGCTGGGGACGTTATAGGGAAGGCAGGCTCTACTGGGGAGGGACCGGTCGGCTCCATCCTCCCCGACGGCCGAGGCGAACACCTTCATCTTGGCTGGTACGACGCGACCGGGTCCCGGTCCAGTGCGGCCAGCGGCGCGATTGATCCCTTCCCGCTCCTGGAGTGGCTCCGGCAGAACGGCGGAACAGCAACCGGTACCGGTGGGGCCGTTGCCCTCGGGGCCCCGGTATCCACCGTACCCGCCTACTGCAAACCGCTACAAGCCTTGGGCCTTGTGCCACAGTCGGCGCCCACCGGGAGCCCTACCGGGAGCCCTACCGGGAGCCCCACCGGGAGCCCCACCGGGAGCCCCACCGGGAGCCCTACCGGGGAGGCGGTTCCAACTTCGATGTCCAAAGAGGGCGGCTCCGGCGGCGGTTCAGGGGCGTCGCCCGGCTCGGGAAGTGGCACGGGCCAGCAGGTAGTGGAAGAGGCACTCAAGTACGAGGGGACGCCCTACGTTTTGGGAGGACCTGACGTGTGCGTCCCGGGCGAGTCGATGGACTGCACGTGTCTTACCACGACGGTCTTCCGGGAGTTTGGCTTCGAGATTCCGGATATGCCCACGGAACTATGGAACTACGGCGAAGAGGTCACGGGCGAGCTCCAGGCCGGAGACGTTCACGTCTGGGGAGATCCTGGAGACGGGACCGGCGGTCACGTGGCTATCGACATGGGCGATGGGAACATCGTCCACGCAAACATGGCGACCATGTCCACGAGCGTAGCCCCTATGTACGACGACCCGAATTATATGGGGGCCAGGAGGCTCGTCAATTGATCTTGGGCCGAATCATCGCAAGTGTAAAGGAGGTTAGAACATGAGCACGCTACCGCGCGACGGTTTTGCTGGCCGGGGCCAGGGCACTCGCCGCAAGCCGCTCATTATAGGGGGCGTCGTACTCGCCCTGATCGCTATCTGGAGCTACGGCGTTCTCTCCTACGGTGGCGGGGAGCAAGCAAAGAGTACGTCACCTAAGGACGGCGGGGCCACGACGGAGCAGACCGCAGCTTCTGCGGTCCCTGACGAGCCGGCCTACGCAGAGGGTGGCAGCACCAACGGTAGTGGCGGCGGCAGCACGGGAGGAACCGCTACCGGGGCCGATAACACTGAAGGCCAGTCCTCCGGAGACTCTGGTAATAGAGACGACGAAACTGCTGGCGGCGCCCAACAGGAGCCGTCGCCGGCCGGCGGCCAGCAACCGGCACAACATAACCATCCGGTGGGGGCCGCAAACGAGCCCGGCAACTACGATCCTCTGGGCACCGGCGCCTCAGAAGGCGACTTGGCGCCCATAGACGAGGAGCGCTTGCGCTTCGCCGCAGGAAACTACATCTCCGCCGCCTACGGCTACTCCGGGGACGACAAGGACGCTTACAACCAGGGCGTCGGGGCCACCGTGGTCTGGCCCGACTTCTTCGACTCTGAAGGTTCCTCAGAGACCGAGCGTTACGCCGAACAGGTGAAAGAAAGCGGCACGAAGAGCGGCGCCGTACTTACCGAGTTTGAGACGCTCGAGATAACGGAGGACCGGGCCACAGCTTACGCCTACTTCAAGACCGGGTCCGGCTACGCGAGCGACGGGAGCCTTACGGGTGAGACGCAAGCCTACCGCCAGAAGATGACCCTGGCCCGTACGGGTGCAACCTGGAAGGTATTGGGCGTCGAAAAAATAGAGGAGGTTAACTGAACATGATCTTCGTTGACATGCTCCAGGTGCTGGCGCTTCTGCCCGCCTATAGCGGGTTGGCAGGACTGGCCGGATTTTTTCCAGCCTTGGCCCAGGCCGACTACGGTTTCTTCGGGCCCATGATCTCGGCCCTACGGGCGATAGGGATGGGCGCGGCGGGTGTCGGGCTGATGATCGCCATACTCATAAAAGGATCCGCCGCCACAAACGCCGACCGGCACGCGATGGCCGCCCAGGTGGCCGAGCGGGTTTTCGGCGGCCTGTTCCTGATCCTCTTGGGTTGGTTTATCTACGACAAGATCGTCGCTTGGACCCCACTGTAGGACTAAACGAGAAAGGATCTCTATGAACACCGCAAACAGAGTATTTGCCGCAAAGACATCGGCCCGCTGGACTTCGGCCCGCTGGTTTATAGGGGCCTTCCTGGTCCTGTTGCTGTTGCTGTTCTCGGCACTTCCGGCCCAGGCCCAATCTCAAAGCGAAGAGGAAGACGACGCCAACCGGACGGCCACGATCCCGGAAGAGTGCGTCCGCCCCGAACCGCCCGATGAAGATGATCTCTCAGACGTCTCACGAAATCTGGAGGCCAACCAGGCCTACGAAGACTGCCTGAAGAGGACCGGTGGAGAAGGCTCAGAAGGTGACGGAAACGGAGGTGGCGACGGAGGCGGAAACAACGCGCCCAATGCCGACGACACCTCAGAGCTGAACCCTGCCGCGGTCAACCGGAACGCTACACAGCCCGAGGAGTGCGTAGAGCCCGAGGCGCCCGACGACGGTACCGACCCCGACGAATACGCCGAGGCCCAACAAGCCTACGATGACTGCCTATTGCGGACCGGTGAGGATAGTGGCGGCCAAGAAAACGGCGGCTCCGGAGACGGTGGAGGGGGTGGCGACTCGGAGTGTACCGCGCCCGACGCTGACGCCCCGGCCGATGAGATGCGCGAGTACGAAGAGTGCCTCGAGGCAAACGGTGAGATGGCAAACGACGACACGGTCCCCGGAGAATCGGCCGGCGGGGACGGCGGGGACGGCGGGGACGGCGGGGGAGAGGGCGGCCTAAACGGCATGATGCTCGGGGGCTTCAAGCACATCATGAGCACGATCTGGGACTGGACCTTCGGTTGGGCCCTAGAGAATATGGCCGAGGCCTTCCAGACTAACCTGCTTTCCCTACCGGACCTCGAACAGCAGGGAGATTTGCTCTCCGCTTACAAAAGCTCCGTCGAGACGCTCCGGCCGGCGATCCTGGTCGGAATCCTGATCTTGGGGATCCTCATGATGGTCCGCTCGGACAACTACGATCTGGCCTACGCCGGCTTTCAAGGCCTCCCCCGGCTCATGGGCGTCGCCCTGGCCCTGGCGTTCCTGCCGCAGTTCATGGGCGAGTTGTCCCGTATAACGTCCGGAATCGGCGCCGCGTTCTTTCCGGGCGGACAAGACGTAAGCGCCGCCGGGGCGGAACTCTACAAGGCGGCGGTCGGCAACCTGGCAGTAACCAATTTCTTGAACCTCATACTTTTTTTGGGCGCCGGATACGTGAGTATCATGCTTTTTATAGTAGCGCTCTTAAATAAGATTTTGTATTCTTTGCTCTTCGTTAGCGGAGCTTTTGCCCTGACGGCCTCCATCGTGCCCAGCCTCAACTCTCTAGCGGGGTCGTGGTTCCGGGGCGTGCTAGCCTCCGCCGCCATCCCGGCCCTATGGTCCATAGAGATGGGGATCGGCACGGTCGTGGTAACCTCGCCCGAATCCATTTTCGGTGGCATGGCGAACTCTGTGGGCTTCATTTCAGAGAGCGCAGTGACTTCTATAGGAGCCATAATTACAATGTGGGTGATGTATAAAACTCCTTTTAAATGTATCGAGTGGGCATTCAACGTGCAGCTACCCGGTCGGGGAGGCCTCACGAGCCTCGCGAAGACCGGGGCGGCGCTCGCCGTCGCGATCCCGGCGAAGACCGCCATCGCCCACGCGACAAAGAGCCTTCTGAACCGCTCTTCCGGCTCTGGCGGGATCGTCGTCGCTTCGAAAACCGGCAAGGACGGCAAGGCGGCTATCTCCGGCAAGCAGGGCGCGGGTGGCTCCGCCGGTGCCAAGGCGCGTCAGATCCAACAGATCGGCAATCAGGGCAACCGGACCCGGGTGACCGAGAACATCACAAAGGCCCACGACAAGTACAGCCGCCAGCGCGACCGGACCCAAGAGGGCAAGGAGCGCTTTATGCAGAAGGACGGCTCACGGGGCAGCAACAATACTGGTATGGGCAGACAATCTGGCAGTCGGTCCGGCACAAAGGTCTAGGCGGTCAGGATTGCGCAGGCATATCAAACGAAGGGCATAAAAATCCGCACATTACTAACGATCACCTTATTACTGTTACTAATGCAGCGCCCTATTGGACCCGGCAGGGAGAAGCGTCGGTTGTCTAAGCGAGAGCAACGGATCGAGCGTGCCCGTAGAAAAAATCTCGTTCGTACTGCACTACGCTCAACAGCCGTCCACGGCTACTACGTCTTCGACGAGCTGATGACCGAAGAGGCTGGCATGATCGACTTCCTAGCCGTGGGACCCGTGGGAGCCTGCATCGTCGTTGTACGCGACGAGCCCGGCGACGTGACAGCGGACGTAGACGGAACACTGTACCTGGATGGGCAGCGCTTTGAGGACGATCCTAAGGATCAGGCTGCAGACCTTGAGTCCGATGTAAACGACAAACTCGAGGGCACTGGTGCTCAGTGCTACGACATCATCTGCTTTACGCGAGCAGAGCTTTTCTATCGTGGCGACGACGTGTACGAAGTGATGAGAGGAATTTCCCCGATCTGGGACTTGCCGCTGCCCTTCACGACCGCGGAGACCGAACACACCCATGCCGACGTGGCCGAGCTGGCCGACCACATCCAGGAGGTGTACGGCCGGCCGCCCTTTGTAGTTCCTGAAGAGGAGAACATCTAGTGGATACCCGTACAGGCGCTCCTGCCGCCGGAAAGGCCAGCCGGGCCGGCGACCCCTCCAAACGCCGGCGCTACGACAAGGAGCTTATCCGGGAGAGGACCCTGGAGTTGCTAACGATCCGGCTGGGCCCGGGCAAGGATCAGGGCGCCAGGATGGTGTGGGACTGTCCTGAGTGTGGCAAACACGAGAAGTATTCGGTGGTGAAGACCCTCGGCAAAGGCGGTTGCCTGGTCGCTGACTGTCGTCTCGCCGGAAGCTCCGACGTCTTCGTCATGCTCGCGGACCTCGAAGGCCTCGACTTCCAGTCAGACTTTCTGGCCCTCCTGCAGAGAAGCTACGAGCTGCTCGGCCTGGACGACGAACCGGTTGGGTCTTCCTCGAAGGCTTCTTCTGGCGGAGAGAAGCCCGACGCCCGGAACCCCGATGTGAACGGAAAGGACTCGCCGCGCACGGTTCCGGTCTCGTCCGGCTCCGGCTCGAAGAGCCCTGCATCGGCACAGAGTCCGGCTAACGGGAGCACTGCCACCAAAGATACCCGGCAAAACTTCGAGGCTCTCCTGGAGCTCGCCGCAAAGGTCTACGAGAGGATACTGGAGATCTGCCCGCTTGAGAGCCGGGACCGCACCTACCTCAGAGAAGAGCGCGGCATCTCAAACGAGACGATCCGCAAGGCGCGCCTCGGCACAATGACGCCTCCGAGGGCCAGAAAGGTCAAGGCCGAGCTCGAACGCGAGTTTGGGCGCGAACAGCTCCTGCGGGTCCCGGGATTTTCCCAGGACGAAAAGGAAGGCCGGCTCAAGTTCACCCTTACGGGAAGTTACATCCTGATCCCGTACCACGACGCCGAGGGGCGTGTCACTACCATCGAGGGCCGCTGCGTGGGAGAGCCACCCGAGGGGATGGGCAAGTACGTTTCCCTCCGGAGGGCGGGCAACCACCTCTACGTTCCTCCCGGCTATAAGCCTGGAAACCTGAAGGCCGTCACCGAGGGAGTGATGGGCTCCCTGGTCGCCGCTGACTCAGGTCTCGCGGTCGGATCGATCATGGGTTGCGAGCGCTTCAGAGCGAGCCCTTCAGCAGAGATGCTCGACGGCGCCGCCGGCGATCCGCTCCTCGAACTGAAGGGCACAGACTTTGCTGGTCGGGCATTCCCCTATATACCGGACCCCGACTACCGCGAAAACCCGAACGTTCTCCGGGCTGTCCCAAACGCCGCCCGCTGGCTGGCCGAACCCCAGAACGGAAAGGCCGCTGTGTGTCTGCTGCCCGAAGGGGCGGACCTCGACGAGTGGCTGCTCCAGGTAGAGCCTGACGAACGTGGACCCCGCTTTGCCGAGCTATTGGCTACGGCGCACCCGCCCGAGGACGGCGGTTCTCTGACGGTGGCTTCTCCGGGTGGCGGAGGAGCTACTTCTGGGCAGAAAGACGACAGCGCCGCCAAAGATTCTATCGAGAGTAAAGAGGGCGACGACAATGACGCTGCTGTCGTTACCGAAGCCACAGCAGGAGCTCTCGATACGGGCGATACACCCGTTGTCGGTCCAGACAAAGACGGCCGGACCGTGCTCACGGCAGAGGACGTCGTAGGCAGCTCCCCTAACGGCGTGTCCAAAGGTGCTGACGCCCGCGATTCTTCTAAAGGGAGGCCGGGAGGGGCGTCCGGTAAACGGAAGAGCAAGTCCAAGTTAAAAGATAAGACTGGGGACAAAGCCAAAGGTGGGCAGGAAGCCCCGCAACCGGGCCTCTGGGAAGAGAGTTCAGAAGATGCCGGGGCCAGCGAGAGCCAGTCCCGTGCAGGTAGGCCAACGGTCTCGGCCGGTGCCCGGAAAATCCGTGACGAGGTCTACCGGGCAATGATCGAGTTGCTTCCGCCGAAAGACGTCCACCTGGATGCCTTGGAGAAAAAGGACGTTATGCGCGAGGCGGCGGCGGTTGGACGCTTCGCCTCTCTGGACGCCGAGCGCGTGGGGGAGATAGTTCCGAAGCTGGTCGAGAGCTTCGGGGCCAAAAAGCTCGTTTCCGTACCCGGTATCGAGCTCGATGGCACCGGAAACGCCCGGCTGGCGTTTGCCGCGGGCGGCGCCCCGGACGCGGCGCGGGAGTACCTCCTTTTGCCCTGCTTCGACGCCCAGGGTAAGCTGGTCGGCCTCGAAGGGCTTGCCTACGACGCGAAGAGCGGCGAGCTGGAAGTGGAGGAGACCGTACCGCTAAAGGGTGCCGGCAGCCACCTCTACCTCTTCGCCCCCTACAAACCGAATCAGTTGGAGGGTTTCTGCGAGGGGCCGCTTGGCGCCCTGCTCGCAGCCCAGGACGACGTGGTGATCGGGGCGACCGGCGGTTTCCGGCGCTACAAGGCGGCTTCGGGACCAGGAGAAGGGCGTCAGCCCGTTGACGCGGTTTTACCGGAGCTCGAGGGCGTGGACTTCGGAGGACGCCAGATCGCCTACGCCC
>JBARZO010000595.1:0-2268 GCA_049650165.1 Rubrobacteraceae bacterium | reverse complement strand
GTTCAGAAGATCGTCTATGAGGTGGCCCATATGCTGGCTGGCGTTTCGCACCCGACCTAGATAATCGCGCCCTTCTTCATCCAGAGATCGCTCGTGGTCTTCGAGCAGTATTCTGGAAAAGCCGTCTATGGTACGTAAGGGGGCGCGCAGGTCGTGCGAGACCGAATAGCTGAAAGCTTCCAGCTCCTTGTTGGCGCCCTCTAGCCTATGGTTAGCGTCTTCCAGGCTTTCGCTCACGCGCTCGGCGCGGGTACGGCTCCGGATCAGGAGCCAGGTGATCCCGAAGAGCAGCAAGCTCACGACTATGCCGCTCGCCAGAACAAAGACCGGCAGATTGCTCCTGATACCTTCCTCGAAATCTTCGAGGGTGGAGAAGTACAGGGTCCACTCGCGTCCAGAAATCTCTAGCCTGGACTGTTCGGTAAAGAGAGAGTTCTTCTGCGGGTCTGTAGCTCTCTTGATCCCATCTTCGTCATAGAGTAGCCGGCTCTCGGCCACGTTCTCTCCGTCGTAAACCTCCAGGTCTATTCCCGGATCGAACGACTCCCCAAAGACTCCTTCGAGGAGGCCACCCATTCTGAAAGTACCAACGACGAAGCCGTCGAGGGCACTCTGGCGTTGTGCGGTCGTGCCGGTATCTTCACCTTCTTTGTATACCGGCAGGTACACGGCGAATCCCGGATTGAGCGCAAGATCTGCGGACGTGCCGTCGCCGGACTCACTTAACACATAAACCATTCTCGTGGCCTGCGGCGAACCCGTGTCGCGAGCCCGGTTCATGGCGCTGCGATGCGCGGGGTCCGCGTAGAGGTCGTTGCTTAGCATGCTTTCATTTGCCTTGTTAGAAGGTCCGACATAGACCACGGGGAAGTACGCGGATCTCTCACCACTGGTCCCAACGCCCGGTTTAAGGTCCGGCAATCCTTCTTTACGAGTCCGTTCGACGAACTGTTTCCTCTCCGCGGGTGTCACGTACTCCGAATATCCCAGGGCTTGAAAGCCTTTTAGTCGCCCCCCGAGATCTATCCCCTCTACGTATTCGGCCCACTCGCTCCGTTCGACCGAACGGCTAGAACTGAAGAGCGCCCGGGCACCGAACATCGCGTCGATGTAAGAAGTTGTGATCTGATCTACGGAATCCTGGGTGGCGCTTACCGTCTCTTGGAATCGAACCTGGTTCTGATCCTCTACGTTGATTCTCACGTAGCCCCAGGCCAGTAGCGTTAGAAACAGGGCGATCAAGAGTACGAGATACGCCATAGACGTGCGTCTCAAATGGCGGAGAATTCCTCGCCCGGCAGACTTCATCTACGCCTTTCGTAGAACGCTGCTACAGGAAACAGTCTTCCGTCGACTGTCAGCTCTTTGTCTGTCCCATAGAGGACTACCACGACAGTGAGAGCTTGATGTATATAACGTTCATAGCTTCACCTCGTAGGCATTTTAGGACCCTTTGCCCTGCAAACTACCTAAACACCATGTTACCCGTAGCCGTGGAGCCCCGCAAGAAAGCCCCGGAGAAAACTCGGACCTTTCTCCGCCCGAACGAAACTCTGGTAGGATTCTCCATCGCTAGAAGCTTCACTGCCTTATATCTCGACGAACGTACAAAGAACCCTACCAGATAGGAAATCCTAGAGAATGCACGCGAACATACCGGATAGATTAGAGAGACTAACAGACATCGCATACAACCTTTTCTGGACCTGGAGTCCGAAAGCCCAGCAACTATTTTCCCGTCTAGACCCGGAGTTGTGGGAGAGGGTGGAACACAATCCGGTCCGGACGCTAAAAGAGACGGATAAGCTGAGCATCGCCGCCGAAAATGATGAATTCCTCGATTTGTATGATGAAGTTATTCGGGAATTCGACTCTTACCTGGAGCACCAGCATACCTGGATGGAGCACGTCTACCCGGAGGTGGAGCAACCGGTCGCGTACTTCTCGGCGGAGTTCGGGCTACACGAGTCGCTCCCGATCTACTCCGGCGGCCTGGGCGTGCTGGCCGGCGACCACGTAAAGAGCGCCTCGGACCTCGGCTTGCCGCTCGTGGGACTCGGGCTCCTCTACGCCCAGGGATATTTCCGCCAGCGCATCAACGGCGAGGGTCGCCAGGAGGAAGTCTACGAGTCGTTCAATCCGGCATCGAGGCCGATACGCCCGGCCCTCGAAGCCGACGGAAACGAAATCCTCGTCTCCGTAGCATTGCCGGACCGTGAACTCTACCTTAAGGTCTGGAGGGTAGAGGTTGGTAGATCTTCCATACTG
>JBARZO010000594.1:0-3509 GCA_049650165.1 Rubrobacteraceae bacterium | reverse complement strand
GGATTATAGTGGTGTAGCCGGCGTCTACGTACGGGATATTGAGAGCGGGTACGGCTACGGGGTGCGTCCCAACGAGCAATTCTTCAGCGCCTCGGTAATAAAGGTGCCTGTTCTGGTGGCCGTCTTCCGCCGGATAGATGAGGGCAAGCTCTCACTGTCGGATACTTTCCCGACTGAGCAGGGGGATTGGGCCGCCGGGGCCGGTTGGATGCAGTGGGAAGACCCCGGCCAGTCCTACTCCGTGTACGACTACGCGTACCTGATGATGACCCAGTCGGACAACGTCGCCACCAACGCGCTCGTCAGGAAGGTCGGGGGGAAAGAGTACGTCAACGAGGTCGCCGAATCGCTGGGAGCCGAGGATACGGTGCTTGCCCAGAAGGTCACCAGCGAGCGTGGCGCGGTCCCCGATCTGGACAACCGCATGACGACTCGTGACATGGCTATGATCCTCGAAAAGATAGCCAACGAAAAAGCGGCGAGCCCCGAGAGTTGCCAGGCTATGGTGGACATCATGCTGGACAATTACCTGGAATCATGGCTCGTGGATGGCATACCGGAGGACGCGGACGTCGGTATCGCGAACAAGGGCGGCTGGCTCTATAAAGTCTACGATGAGGTTGGCATCGTCTTCCACGAAGACCGGCCTTACGCCGTGGCGATCCTCTCCAAATACGGTCCCGGAGATCCGCTGGAAGCCAAGCCCACCATCCGGACAATCTCCGAAAAGGTGTGGGATACCCAGGGAGCAAAGGACGAGTCCTCCGAGGAGAAAAACTAGCCTTCGGGCGCTCCCTTAACCCGTTTCTTCAACAAGTTGGCGGCCCAAGTCATCTCTTCGGCCTTGAGCAGAAACGCCGTCCCGAGGTAAGCCGCCAGCGAAATACCGCCGACCGCCGCAATTATCCCTAACCTCTCGAAGGCCCCCGAGCCGGTTCCTAGAATTGTCACCCCAGCCCAGGCCACCACATACATGACCGTTCCGGCTAGTAGGGTCTTTGCTAGAGAGAGCAGCAGTTGACGACCGCCGATACGTTTTATCGCGTGGCGCATCGTCGCGAGCCCGGCGAAGGCGAGAAGCGTGTAAGTCCCGGAGAGCGCCAGCACCACGACGACCACGCCAATGTTCGTCTGCGACAGGAAATATACGGTGACGGTATAGAGGACGAAAAGGCTCACGTTCAGCAGGGCCGGCGTCATGGTGTTTTGCCTGGAATAGAAGGCCCGAACCAGGAGGAAATAAACGCTGTAGCCGAGCAGCCCCACTGCGTAGGCCGTGAGCAACGCCGCCACGGTCTGCGTGTCCTGGGCGTCGAACTCCCCACGTTGGTAGAGCAGCCCGACGAGGGGAACCGCGAGCAACGCCATCCCGATGGTCGAGGGGATCGCTACGAAGGCGACCAGTCGGAGGCCGAACGAGAGGGTGTTCCGGTAACCGTCCGTATCTCCTCGGGAGTGCTGCTCTGAGAGTTCGGGCATAAGCGCGGTGACGACAGAGACGACGAAGATGCCATAGGGGAGCGAGAAGATGACAAAGGCGAGTCCGAGTTCGACGGCGGCGTTGAATGAGGTGGCGAAGTAATTGGCGACGAACTGCAGGCCGACCGAAGCGGCGACCAGGACGAGCATCGGGCCTGTTAGCCGGGCCGCGTGGGCGAGGGCCGGGTGGCCGAATTGGAGGCGCGGTTTGTAGCCGAGACGCAGCATCGTCGGGACCAACGCCAGCGCCATCACCGCCACCCCGAAGGTCGCGCCTCCAGCGAGCACGTAGATCGCGAGCGTCTCGTTGCTCTTTGCAATTACATAGTAAGCCCCGAATGAGGCGACGATGATCAGGTTATTCAACACCGGGGCGAAGGTGGGTAGGAAGAAATGCCGGTGGGCCTGCAATACGCCGGTCCCTATGGTGTTGATGCCGTAGAAGAGCATCTGAACCACGAAGATCCTAAAAAGAAGCACCGCGAGGTCTACGACCCGCTGCGTTTCTTGCGGAGACAGCTCCTCCGCGTTGTTCCAGTCCGTCGCGAGCATCACCAGGGGTTCCGCAAATACGATGCCGAGGAGTGAAACGACCGCGAGAAGCGGCAGGGCTACGGTAAAGAGTGCGTTGGTCAGTCTTTGGGCGTCCTCTTCTCCATGATGGGTCATCCGGTCTACCAGTATCGGGATAAAGATCGAGTAGAAGATCCCACCCAAAAATAGCTCGTATATGAGGGACGGCAAGAGGCTCGAAACGATGTAAGCCTGTCCCACTATGCCGGTGCTAAATACCGCCGCAAAGACTGCCAAACGTAGAAATCCCGTCGTCCGGGAGAGTACGGTCGCCGCGGAGATGGAGAGCATAGACCGCAAGATGGCTGACATGTGAAGGATGGTACTAAAGGGGATTGAAAAAATCTCTAGAGAAGTTTAGGGAGAGGGGCAACCGCTACATATTGGGACAAAATTACTATGGACCCTGTATTTGGGTTTCCTCGCCGACCCGTTGGGTATAAGATATGAGTATGCAAAGGACTGTCGTAGGTGAACGATACATGCTGCTGGACCCCGTGGGTCATGGTGGTATGGGACGCGTATTTAGGGCTCGTGACGAGCTCTTGGGCCGCGACGTTGCCTTAAAACTCCTGAAACCTCAGCACGCGGACAACGAACAGTTCGTGGAGCGTTTCCGGCGGGAAAGCAAGAACGTGGCGGCCCTCTCTCATCCCAATATAGTGTCGGTTTTTGATGCGGGTGAGGATACCGATGGCAGCCCTTACATGGCGATGGAGTACATTGGCGGCGGGACTTTGGCGGAGCGGATCGAGAAGGAAGGCCCGCTCGACTCGCTGGAAGCTGCAGGAATCGCGTTGCAGGTTGCTTGCGCGCTCGAAGAAGCGCACGGGCAAGGTGTGATCCACCGGGACATAAAACCTCACAACATCTTCCTGGTAGAAGAAGCCGCATCTTCTAACGGAAATACAGGGAATGGTTTGGGTGGGATAGCGCCGGGTGGGATCAAGGTCGGGGACTTTGGTATAGCCCGGGCCGCCGCCGAGACCGCCATGACCGAGACCAGCCTGATCCTGGGTACCGTCCGTTACCTCTCGCCCGAGCAAGCCACCGGCGAAGATGTAGGACCCGAGAGCGACCTCTATTCGTTGGGGGTTGTTCTCTACGAGATGATCACCGGCGAGGTCCCGTTCGATGCCGAGAACCCCATAGCTATAGCTATGAAACACATCTCAGAGCAGCCGACCCCGCCGAGAGAGAAGAACCCCGGCGCATCGGAGGGGATTCAGGCGGTAACGCTCAAGCTTCTCTCTAAAGCGCTGGAAGACCGGTACCGGAGTGCCCTGGTGCTTATAGAGGACCTGGAGCGTGTCGCCCGGGGGCTAGCGCCGGCCAGTATTAGTATTACGGTCGAAGACAAAACGGAGATCCTGGAGCGCCCCTACGCTTTGGGTCCGGGCCGGCGCCCGGCGCGGGGTCGGGGTCTCGTTACGCCGCGTCGCAGGTCTCGCACCGGG
>JBARZO010000593.1:0-11529 GCA_049650165.1 Rubrobacteraceae bacterium | reverse complement strand
GATCACCGCCGCGCTGGTGGCTCTGCCGCTCGTCTTCCACAAGAAGAAGGAGGAAGACGAAGATAGCGAAACCAACTTCGAGATCGGCTCCTGGTGGGGAGAGTAGAGCCGAAACGTAGGTAGGTTGGCTCAATGCGCTGCATAGTAGCGTAGAAGAACGCCTTTGTTCTGGGGAGTGAGGGGGGTAGAGTGTTAATGGGTTGTTGTGTAACGTTCACTGCGGTGAAAAGAAAAGGAGGAATGCAATGAGCGTGTTGGACATGTTCAAGCTCGATGGCAAGGTTGCTCTGGTGACCGGCGCTGGCAGCGGCATCGGCCGTGCCTACGCCCAGGCTCTATCAGAGGCCGGAGCGGCCGTGGCTTGCGCCGATATAGACCACAACGCGGCAGAGGAGACGGCCTCTTCGCTTGATGGAGAGACCTTTGCGGTCGAGGCTGACGTAACCGATGAAGGCCAGGTTCAGCGGATGGTCGAGGGAACCGTCGCAGAGCTTGGAGGGCTGGACGCGGTTTTTGCCAACGCCGGTATCGGCGGCGACATAGAGCAGGTTTTTCCTGAAACTACGCTAGAGAACTGGAACAGCGTTATAGGCGTCAACCTGACCGGAGTGTGGCTTACAGCGCGGGAGGCTGCCAAGGCCATGATAGAGAGCGGTGGGGGAGGCAAGATCGTCGCCACGGCCTCCATCTACGGCTTCGTTGGAGGCTTCGCGCCCGGCCCCGGCCCTTACAACGCCGCCAAAGGCGGAGTAGTGAACCTCGTGCGGGACTTGGCCCCGACCCTCGCGCCTCACGGCATAAACGTCTCGGGCATAGCGCCGGGATTTTTTCAGACCAACATCGGTGGCGGTTTGCTCATGGACTTGGAAAACGAGATGACGCAGCAGTTCGTCGCGGAGATAGAGCGCCGGACGCCGGTAGGCAGGATCGGAGACGTTGAAGACCTGAAGGGCGCGGCCGTTTTCCTGGCCTCTCCGGCCTCCGACTATCTGACCGGCCACACCGTCGTGGTGGACGGCGGGTACCTATCTTGGTGAACTCCAACTTGAATTAGGTCTTGAACCTTTACACCCTTCCATCTGGTCGGCAAAGACCCGGCGTAAGTCTCCAACGGGTCTTCTTTGTGCTCTGCCCTACGTTGTACGCGAGCGGCTTGAAGCCCACTGCTCTTCTCCGGCTTCTTCCTCCGCCCGGCGGCGTTGCGCGGGATGAGGCCGTCCGCGGAAGTGCGCGCCTGGAAGGATTTGAACCTCCGACACCCGGTTTAGGAAACCGGTGCTCTATCCCCTGAGCTACAGGCGCATCAAGCTCGTAGTTTAACGTAAGAGCTAACGTGTACCAACCTCCATCTACAATGCATGCTAGAAGGCTTTCTTGCGGATGTTGAAGAGCTAGTTTGTCGTTTTTTGGAACGGTTTTGCTATGCGAGACACACATTCTTAATGCTAGATTTGTTGAACGAACTGTTCTGAGCGCGTATTATTCTCTTTGCAGCCGGATATAGGGAAGGTTGCAAGCATGCCTTTGCATCCGGTAGGTGGGTTGCAGTAAGTTTGCGGTCCGAAAGCGTAGCAGGCTATAAAAGGAGAAAGCCACGGAAGCCAACGACAGGGGCCTGGAAACCGTCATCAAAGCCGAAAATCTCTCGAAGGTTTTCGGACGCAAGAGTAAGCAGGCCTTGGAGATGCGCCGGAACGGCAAAAGCAAGGCCGAGGTCGAAGAGGAGACTGGCTCCACCATAGGGGTCTATGATGCGGACTTCGAGGTGTATCAGGGTGAGATCTTCGTGGTTATCGGGCTTTCTGGGAGTGGTAAATCCACGCTGCTCCGCTTGATAAATCGCCTGATCGAGCCAACGGAAGGCCAGGTCCACCTGGACGGGGATTTAGTCTCCGAGATGGATAAAAAGGAGATCCGCCAACTCCGGCGCAGGAAGATGGGGATGGTCTTTCAACACTTCGGCCTTCTACCCAACCGTACGGTACTAAGCAATATAGGGTTCGGCCTCGAAATACAGGGAATCTCCGATGACGAGCGTAAGGAGTCGAGCCAGGAAGCGCTAGAGATGGTGGGCCTCCAGGGACAAGGTGAGAAAAGGATAACCGAGCTTTCGGGTGGTATGCAGCAACGAGTCGGGCTCGCCCGGGCGCTGGCTACCAAGCAGGAAATACTCCTCATGGACGAGCCGTTCTCCGCACTGGACCCTTTGATCCGTCGTGACATGCAGAACCTGTTCTTGGATATTCAGGGGGAGATACAAAGAACCGTCATCTTCGTCACTCACGACCTTGACGAAGCGCTGCGCCTCGGCCATCGGGTGGCAATCATGAAAGACGGCGAAGTCGTGCAGGTCGGCGATCCGGAGGAGATCCTTACCAACCCCGCTAGCGAGTACGTCGAACGTTTCATCGAGGACGTAGACTACGCGAAGGTCCGTCAGGTGGAGGCGGTAATGGTTGAGCCGAAAGAGGTTGCCTACGAGACCGAAGGACCGCAAGTAGTGCTCCGGCGCATGAGGCAAGCCGGACTGTCCAGCATCTTCGTCGTTGATGGAGAAAGACGTCTCGTCGGGGTTTGTGATGCCGAAGACGTAGCGAGGCTCTCCGAACTTGGCGAAAATTCTCTGGAAGAGGCCATAGATCGTTCACCAAACAGCGTACTGCAAGATACATCGCTTAGGGAACTGCTCCCGATGTTCGTTGACAACAACGCACCTATCGCGGTGGTTGGTGAGCAGGGCCGATTAAAAGGAATCGTAGTACGAGGCGCGCTCATCGCCGGCCTGACGACCGGCGCCGAGGAGAGTGGAGAGCCGGATGCAGATGTTGCAGAAGGCGTGATGGGTCGCGAAGCCGTCTCGACTAATTATGCCGCAGAAGAGTTCGGCGAAGACGGGGGACGCGTATGATGCTCGCCCAGGCTGAGTTCATCCCCAGGATGCCCCTGGATGACTGGATCGAGAGTGCCGTCGATTTCATTACGGAAACCTTCAGCGGATTGTTCGACGTGATCCAATTCGTCGTCAATGCGCTGGTAGAGAGCCTGACTTTCGTCACGACAACGCCGCCCGCGCTAGTGGTGATCGCGATCTTCACGGTGCTGGCGTATTTCTTGGCTGGGTGGCGCATGTCGTTATTCACCCTCGTTGGGCTCGTGTTCATGATCAGCATAGACCTCTGGAACGAGGCTATGTTGACGCTCGCGCTGGTCATAGCCTCGACGACCGTGGCGCTAGCTATCGGCATTCCTATAGGGATTCTGGCGGCGCAGTACCGGGGCGTGGAAGTGACCGTGCGGCCGGTGCTCGACTTAATGCAAACGATGCCGGCTTTCGTGTACCTGATACCGGCGATCGCCTGGTTCGGGCTGGGTGGCGTCCCGGGGCTTATCGCAACGGTCATTTTCGCCATGCCGCCCGCCGTTCGTCTGACGCTGCTCGGCATACAGCAGGTACCCGAGGAAACCGTGGAGGCCGCGCAGGCTTTCGGATCAACGCCTTTGCAGACGCTCGTGAAAGTAGAGTTGCCACAGGCTTTCAAAACGATCATGGCCGGAGTAAACCAGGTGATAATGCTTGCCTTCTCGATGGTCGTTGTGGCGGCGCTCATCGGGGCGCCGGGACTTGGTAGGGAGGTGGTCATCGGCCTTACCCAGGCCGATGTCGGGACAGGATTTGTCGGCGGAATCGGGATCGTGGTGATGGCCATAATCCTCGACCGTCTAACGCGCAGCATCGGCGAGAGCAACGTGCCGAAAATGATGAAGGGGGGATGAAGGCTGATCCTCCTCGGGTGAATATCCGCACCAGACAGTAAACTGATGAAAGGAAGGTTGATGAGAATCAGCAAGTTATTGAAAGTCTCTATGGTGGCAGTGTTGGTCAGTGTGATCTCGGTTGCCTGTGGTAGCGGCGGCGGTGGTTCGGAAAGCCAGAGCGGCGGGACTCTCACGCTCGGGAACATCGGCTGGGACGAAAACATCGCCCTCTCGAATCTGTCCAAAGTTCTACTCGAAGAAGAGCTTGGTTACGACGAAGTTGAGCTTCAGACGCTCGATGTCGGGCCGCTGTTTCAGGGCGTTGCCTCCGGCGACCTCGATGCTTTCCAGGACGTTTGGATGCCGAACCATCAGCAGTACATAGATCCTGTTGAGGAAGACGTGGAGCTCCTGGGTCCCTGGTACGAGAACGAGACCGCGTACGGAATCGCCGTGCCTGACTACATGGACGATATTCAGAGCCTTGAGGACTTGAACGAGGCCGGGACGGATCAGATCACGGGTATCGAGTCCGGGGCTCTGTTCCACGAGCAGATCAAGGAAGAAGTTATTCCCACTTATAACCTGGATCTTACCTTGACCGAGTCCTCGACCCCGGCGATGCTCGCCGAACTCGAGCGCGCTTACGAGGCCGAGGAGCCGATCGTCTTCCTCGGTTGGTCGCCGCACTGGATGAACGCCGAGTACGACTTCCACTACCTTGACGATCCCGAGGATGCGCAAGGCAGCTTCGACGAGCCTGCCAGGCTCCGTACTGTCGTCGGCGCGGGCCTTCAGGACGAGGATCCGGTCGCCTACGCATTCCTCGACGCGGCGACGATGAACGAGGAAGAGATGAACAACCTCCAGGCCGAGATCCAGGATGCCGACCCCGACGATCCGACCCTCGGCGCGACGAATTGGATGGAAGACAACCGGAACGTGGTAGACGAATGGGTCGCCGCCGGCAAGCAAGCCCAAGAACAAGCCCAGAAGTAGTGTGTTGTCAGGAGCCGTAAAGAATGCGTAGAAGGGACTAATTGGAAACACAACCGGATCCGAGACGAGCCATCTGGTTCGCCCGGGCCCGGTTGTTTCCATGGGACTGGTACAAACTCAATAATGGTTAATCGGGCATCCCTGACGAATGTTCCAGCCACTGTAATTTCGGTGGCGCTCGTTCTGGTACTCGGATTTCTGGTCACCGGCTGTAGTGCGTTCGGTTCTTCGCGTCAGATCACCCTGGAACATATGGGTTGGGACGAGAACGTGGCCGTGTCCAATCTAACGAAAGTATTGCTCGAAGAAGAGCTAGGTTACAACGTGGAGCTCAAGCTGGCGGAGAAGCTGGATTCTGTCTTCCCGGACGTAGCCGATGGTGAGGCCGATGCTTTTCAGGATGTTTGGATGCCAAACCACGAGAAAAACCTCGAAAAGGTAAAGGATGACGTTGAGCACCTGGACCCGTGGTTCGAGGGGGAAACCTCTTACGGCATCGCCGTGCCATACTATATGCAGATAGACAGTCTGGCGGAGTTGGATCGGTCTGGGACGGACAAGATAATTGGTATTGAGCCGCGCTCGACTTTTCATCCGCAGATTACTCAGAGTGTTATACCGGCCTACGACCTCGACGCCCAGCTTGTCGAGTCGAGCACCCCGGCGATGCTTACCCAACTAGAGAAGGCGTACAAATACGAAGAGCCTATAGCCTTCCTCGCTTGGTCGCCGCACTGGATGAACGACAAGTACAAGTTTCGCTATCTCGAAGACCCGAAAGACGCGCAGGGTAAGTTCAACGACCCGGCGAAGATTTCCACGATCGTTCGGAGAGGCTTGGCTGAAGACGACCCTACAGCCTACGCGTTCCTCAAAACCCTCTCATTAAGCAAAGAAGAGGTAATACAGATGGAAGCCGATATAAACGAGAAGGGCTCTGGAGACCCGATAAAAGGAGTAAAAGCCTGGCTTGCAAGAAACCAGGAGGTAGTTCAGCCCTGGATCGACGCCGCCAAAGAAGCCGAGGAGGCTTAACCACCGCTTTCGCGCCGGGCTCGCCGGAACTCAAAGAGTTAGCCGGTCATTACACTCTTTTAGCATCCGGTCGTTTGGCCGGTTCAAGACGATACTCGTACAGCTCTCTGTAATATGGCAGGCATTTCTCGTAGGTTTCGTGAAGCTCATCCGGTAGCGTTATTTCTTTCTGAGGCAACTCCTCTATTCCGGTACTCTCCTGCGCGTCTGTGTGCCATTCGTCCCACATCTCCCACTCTGGCACCTCGCGCTGCTCCCAGGAGAGCGCCTCGGGTTTGTGAGGAATGCCGAGCTTCTCGCAATAGGCGGCTATCGTAGCCTCCGTCTCTGAAGCCAGGTCCGAGGCCTCCACAACTACGGGCTCTTGCCCGGCCTCGACCGAGCATCGAAAGAAACGGTGTAATTGCTCGTAGCCCGCCTCCTCGAAGGTGAAGTCCGGCCACATCTTGTAGAAAGAAGAGAGAACCTGCTTGGGTTCCCGGATCAGGAACGTGTTGCGGAAGTTCTCCACAAAATCTTTGTTCATGAAATCCACCGTATGGTAGGCCATGTCTTTGAAAAACACCGGCTTTGCGTTGTCGGCTAGTATGTCGGCCAGCACGTTCTCGGGAAGATGCTCTTCTTTAGGTTCCTCTTCGGAATAGCGGTTGCTACGCCGATCCTCGCTGAAGTAGTAGGAGACTGCGAAGGGCTCATGGAATACTTTGAAGTCTTCCCGCTCGACGAAGATACGCTCGAAAGCGGTCGAGATGGATCGGGGAGTGGCCCAGAGGGCTACGGGTTTCTCGGACAAGTTCTGCTCCTCCTCTATCCTGATATAAGTTTCTGGAGCCGGTCTCTGACGGCTCTTATCGGAATACGTTCCTGTTCCATCGTGTCCCGATCCCGGATTGTCACTTGTTCATCCTCCAAAGAATCGAAGTCTACCGTTACGCAGAAAGGCGTGCCGGCCTCATCTTGACGCCGGTAGCGGCGGCCGATGGAGCCGCCGTCGTCGTAAGCGATGCGATAGTCACCTTTCAGGTCATCATAGAGCTCGCGGGCGACGGTGGAGACGGGCTGCTTTTTGGAGAGCGGGAACACGGCTGCCTTTACGGGCGCAAGGCGTGGATGCAACTTCAGAACCGTTCGTTCCTCGCCCCGCACCTCTTCTTCGGTGTAGGCGTCTACCAGGAACGCGAGCGCCATGCGATCCACCCCACCTGCCGGCTCCACGACGTACGGGATGTAGTTCTCGTTCTTGGCCTGGTCGAAGTAGGAGAGGTTCTCGCCGGAGAATTCGGCGTGTTGTTTCAGGTCGTAGTCGGTGCGGTTCGCGATGCCTTCGAGCTCCGACCACCCGGCGAATGGGAAGTTGTACTCGACGTCCACGGTGCGTTTGGCGTAGTGGGAGAGCTTCTCTGCCGGGTGTTCGTAGAGGCGTAGGTTCTCCGGCGTGAGGCCGAGGTTCGTGTACCAGTTCATGCGCTCTTCGATCCAGTGTTCGTGCCACTCTTCGTCGGTGCCGGGTTCGACGAAGAACTCCATCTCCATTTGTTCGAACTCGCGGGTGCGAAAGATGAAGTTGCCCGGTGTGATCTCGTTCCGGAAGCTCTTTCCCTGCTGTGCGATCCCGAACGGCACTTTTACCCGGCTGGTCTGCACCACGTTCTTGAAGTTGGTGAAGATCCCCTGCGCCGTCTCGGGCCGCAGGTATGCCACGTTCTCTGGTCCTTTGACCGGCCCGGTATACGTCTCGAACATCAGGTTGAAGGGGCGCACCTCAGCAAAATCTCGCCCGCCGTCCATCGGGTCCTTGATACGGTCGTCGGCCTGGATGATCTCCGTCATCTCTTCAGCGGAGAGTCCCTCGGCGTCTTGCCCCGTGGCTTCTTTTATAAGGTGATCAGCGCGGTAACGTCTCCCGGACGTGCGGCTCTCTACGAGCATGTCGTTGAAGGTACCTACGTGTCCGGAGGCCTCCCACACGCGGGGGTGCATGATGATGGCGGCGTCTACCCCGACCACGTCGTCGCGCATGTGGACCATGCTGCGCCACCACTCATCTTTTATGTTCCGCTTCATCTCGACCCCGAGAGGGCCGTAATCGTAGGATGAGCGGAAGCCGCCGTAAATCTCCGAGTTCTGGTACACAAAGCCCCGGCGTTTGCAGAATGAGACGATCTTCTCCATGCTAACCGATTGCGACAAGCGTTCCCTCCGAAACTCTCCGTGCGTGGCATTCTTGAATCCTGAGAGTATAGCTCAATAGGATTTAGGGTTTAACGAAGCACCCAAAGCCTGAGTTATAATATCCGGATGGAAACTTTACTTGCTGCCGGCACTGGCGCCGGGCTTTCGTCCGTTGCGGGACTGAGAGCCTACCTGCCGCTCGCGCTCGTCGGGCTCTTCGCCCGGATCGGGCTGTTCGACCTGCCGACAGCTTTCGCATTCCTGGACAATTGGGTGGTCGTGGTGACGCTGTTCGCCCTCGCGGTGGTGGAAGGCGTGCTGGACAAAATACCGGCCCTCGACACTGCTGTGGACGTGGTGCAGACGCCGGTCCGGATCGTGGCCGGCGCGGTGCTCTTCTCCGCGGCGCTCGAAGCTGGCCTGGACCCTGCGGCGATTCCTGAGCTTGCCGCGGGCGGCGGGATTGCGGGAGTGGTTGCCGTGCTCAAGGCTGTCCTGCGACCGCCGGCCAACGTTTCGACCGCCGGGGTCTCGGCGCCATTTCTGAGCGGCATCGAAGACGTGGTGGCGCTGGTGGGTGGGATTATCGCTATACTGGTGCCGTTGATTTCGCTCGCGCTGGTAGCTTTTCTGTTGTTCGTTTTTTACCGGATCCGGAAACGCCGGGGTAAAAAATACGGAGGACTTCGCATCCTCGGCGACTAGAAGCTGTCGGCGCTCTTTAGGAGGGTGCTCATGGACGAGCGAGAGATCACTATAGTCAAAGAAGGCCGCGAGACCCCTTTCTCCCGGGGTATTCTGGCGCAGACGCTCACCCAGTCCGGGGCCAAGATGGAGCTCGCCTACCAGATCTCCAGTGAAGTCCGCTCTGAACTCTTGGCCGAAGAGCGCCTCGTGGTCGAGGAGGAGGAGGTCATGGCCCGCGTCCGGGCCAAGCTCCAGATCACCGACGCCATGATCGTCAGCCGGCTCGATAAGTGGCGGGTGCTGCGCGAGTCCACGGAACCTGTTGTGGTGCTTATAGGAGGGGCGACCGGAGTCGGGACCAGTACGTTGGCGGCGGATGTGGCTCGGAGGCTCAACATTCAGAGCGTTATCGGGACAGACGCCATCCGGGAGGTATTGCGGCGCGCGATCAGCCCCGACCTACTCCCTATTCTTCACAAAAGCTCTTACCAAATAGAATCGAAGGACATCCGGGTTCCCGTGGAGGAGGACGAGCGTGTGCTCTACGGCTACCGGACCCAGGCGTCGCAAGTCTCCGTCGGGGTCGAGGCTATCGTCGAACGCGGGCTCAAAGAAGGCACGAACCTGGTTATAGAGGGGGTTCACTTGGCGCCGGAGATCCTGCTGCATCGCTATCAGGAGCACCCGAACGTCTGCTCGCTCGTGGTCTATCTCTCCGACGAGGAGATGCACCGCGACCGGTTCCAGATCCGCGCCCTGGGAACTTCGATGCGTCGCCCGGCGGCAGAGTACATCGCCCACTTCAAGGAGATACGCCAGATCCACGACTACATAGTCGAGAGCGCCCTGAGGGTCGGGGTGCAGACCGTAGAAAATCTTGCAATAGAGGATACCTCGGACTCGGCTGTGGAAATCGTGGCGAGCCGCGTGTCGGGTATAGCCGCTAGGGCCCGTGCCCGAAACGTCTCTGTCCTCATGGATTCCGGTACGCAACGATAAAATAATAAATCGCGCATGCTGAGACAGAAGCGATAGAATATCCGCGAGCAGCCCAGGAGGTGCAGTGCGGTGATTGATAAGCAACGACTGAGAACTTTACTTTTAGGTGGGGCTATCGGGGCCCTTGCCGGCGTTTTGCTGGCGCCTCGCAGCGGTCGCGAACTTCGGAGCAACCTCGCCAATCGGGCCGGAGAAGCCCGGGAAAAGAGCCGTGAAACATACTTCGAGACGCAAGAGCGCCTGCAAGAGCGACTAGCGGAGACCAGAGAGGGTCCCTATGTGAGCCCCGCTGGGGAACCGGAAGTATCTTTAGGCCCGGAGCGGCTGCCGGAGGAGCCGGACGCTTACACCGAAAGGCCGAGGCTTCGTGAAGTCTCCAGCGAGGCCTACAGGGAAGAACACTCCGATGCTAGGCCGGATGAACTGCGCCGCAAGGTGCAGGAGACTAGAGCCCGGCTCCGGGAACGTTTGGATGATCCTGAACAGGGCGGGGTGAAGGAAGACCCGAATGAGTAGCGCATTTGGTGTCGGCTGGGAGTTCTGAAAGGGTGAAACACATGTCTTTCGTCACCACGGTCGGTGAGATACTTCCGAATGAGGCCAATGAGGTTTCAGAACTGGCCGAGACGATATCGTACTGGAACGAGGGTACGTGCCCGCCGGATGAATGGCTGCGACGGATAAAAGATTCTTGGGGACCCGCCGGGTTTGCGATGCGCCGTGGAGAAGAAGTTCTCGGGTTTATGATTTTCGGGCCGGTAGAGTTTCTGCCCCGCGTTAGTCGTCTCTCCGGGAAGCTATCTAATGGTAACCCCATACTACTGGCCTCCGTGACAGGAGATCGGCGGGTCAAAAAGCACCTTTTAGTTCGGATGCTCAAGGACCTGCGCCATCGAGGGGTCGCGGGTGTGGAAGCGGTCGCCAGCGACTTTGGAGCTTCCCGTCACGTTTCGACCCGCTTTCTGTTAGAGAATGGCTGGCGGCCGGTGCGTCGGGTCGGCCCTCTCGGCCTTTCCTACACGGTGATGCGTACGGATCTGGGACATACCGTCGAGGTGGGGGAGTTGGCGAGAGACATCATTGGCCGGGTAAAACTTCCGAAGTTGAAGAACGCTTCGCCTGCTCCCGGCGGAGCTTGCGTACAGGTAGAGCTAGTAGCTCAAGTGGAACCGTCGCCCGAAAATGGAAGGACTGCCGTTTTGACCGCCGAAATACCTTCCGGCGTCGTCGCCTGAACTTCGAGGACCATCCGGCTCTGAACCGGACCCCCTGGTGCATAGACTTCTTCGCGAGGGGCCGCGAGGGGAGAGAGGTCCAACGCGAACGGCACGGACTCTGACTCGCCCGGTTTCAGCTCGCTTACCTCTGCGCGGTAGTAGCGGGATCTCGCCAACGTCGTGTCTTCAGAAGATACCCGGAGCGTAAGGCTTACCTTCGAGAAAGAGCTGCCACTCCCGTTACGCACGGCCACCGTGAGTTCTTGATCTTCAACAGCTTCCAAAGATTTCAACTGATCACGGTTCAAGTTTAGTTCGAGTGGTAGCCGGGGGCTCGAAGAGTTAGGAGATTCCAGGCTACTCTCGGAGGCGTTACTTCCGAGGTTTGCGAGCAGTAGAAAGGCGCCCGCCGTAACGAGAAATGCTCCGGCGGTACCGAGAAGCCATATCAGAAAGCTCTTGATGCCTAGCCACCCATCGCTATCTCGGTGGTGGGAACCTCGTAGAGATTGTAGAAATCCGTGATCAGGGTATCTGCGGGCGTCGAATAAACCTTAGGCTTCGACATAGCAGCCCGCGCCACGATTACTACGCTATCGTCGTCGCCGGACCAGGTCATGTCTTCAGCCTCAGTCTTTATTTGCATATCTTCGTTGCTCGTAAC
>JBARZO010000592.1:0-3171 GCA_049650165.1 Rubrobacteraceae bacterium | reverse complement strand
GGTCTCGACCATAAAAGCCTCTTTCTCGCTGGGCCTGCTCATAGTCGACGTCCTCGCTACCGAGGCTGGACAGAGACCCTCTTCCTATCCTGAAACCAGAGCCCCGGTGAAGAGATCGAAGGCACTGGAGAGCCGACCTTGTGACCACCTCTTATTATGTTACCAAAATCACAAAACTAGTGTCAAGACGAGTGCTAGACGGGTTTTTGCGGCGGCTCCCCGACGTACCGGGCTCTGGGACGTATGAGGGTGTCGCTCGCGTACTGTTCGATGGCGTGGCCGATCCAACCGACGGTCCGCCCCAGCGCGAACAGCGCGAGCGCCCCGCCCGGCGGCAAATCCAGGGCGCGGGCCAGCGTCACCAGCCCCAGATCCAGGGTAGGGCGCTCGCCCAGTACCTCTAGAGCAACCTCGGAGGTGGCGGCGGACACTTGCACAGCGACAGACTCCGGACGGGCCGCCTCTGACAGCCGGATCAGCTCGGCGCCCCTCGGGTCTCCTTCAGGATAGAGCTGATGCCCGAAACCCGGTATGCTCTCCCCGCGCCTCAGCCGCCCACCCATAACGACTCGCGCGTCCCCGGAGATCTCGACCTCCTGCAAGAGTTTTTCTACCAGCTCGATCTGGCCGCCGTGTTTCACACCCTGCATCGCAGACAGACCCGCCGTTACGGCGGCATAAGGCGTCGCCCCGGACGAAGCTACGCAGCGAACGACAAAGGTAGAAACGGGCAACTCGTGGTCAGCGCAGATAATAAGCGCAGCATCGAGTAACCGACGGGCCCACGGATCATCTGGCACCCAACCTCTTTGCAGCGCTTCCGCAATGCTCCCAACTTCGACCCCATCTACGATACTGCCTGCCATCAAACGCAGGATGCGGGCCCCGGTCTTTGCCACGCCCCTGGGACGCAGGTCGTAAGCGGCGGAATCCTCCGTGGCCGCGAGCGGCAGTAGGCTTTGCAAACTCTCCAGAGACACCGGACGCATGGCGGGCTCCATCCCGGTCATGAAAGGCTCTCCCGAAACATCCGCTCCGAAGATACCGGCCACATCCCCCGGAAGCTCCCCGGTCCAGATCAGGGCCGCAACCTCTTCGATGCTCCGGCTCCGGGAAAGCTCCAGCGCATCCCTCCCCCGATAGTAGACACGCCCGTCAGCGACCAGCGTGATTCCGGACTCCAACATCGGCGCCCCCCACCGCAACGCACCCTCCAGAGCACTTTCCGGGTCCCGCCGCCGCTCCTTCCGCTCCCGAAGCCGCCGTACGTCCTCCCCGTGATAACGTCGGCTCCGCCGACTCCCCCCAGCCGCCTCCGAACGCACCATACCCCGACTCACGTAAGCGTACAAAGTCGGCAGGCTCACCCCCAACTCCTCCGCCGCCTCCCGCGCACTCAAGTAACGCTTTTCTTCAACCACTCCAGAAACGCCTCCTTCCGGTACACAACCTCCATCATAGTTTATATTGATTACTAAATCAATATTGATAAACGACAGCGAATAACTTACTATAGTTGAAAGGCACATAGCGAAAGGAAGACGGATGAGCGAAGATCTGAAAACCTCCTTCGTACCGGGTCTACAAGGTGTGGTTGCGGCGGAGACCCGTCTCAGCAAAGTAGACGGCCTGAACGGGGAACTCATAATCGCCGGTTTTCCTGTCGAGGAGTTGGCAACCAGAGCTTCTTTCGAGGAAGTCGTGTATTTGCTGTGGCACGACGCCCTTCCCGGAGCCGGGGAGTTGAAAGACTTCCGTAGATCGTTGTCCGAGAGATCTGGATTGTCCGGCGCGACTCTGGACCTTCTGAGGGCGGCGGCAAAAGAGAGCGTTCCGGTAATGGACGCGCTGCGGATGGCCGCTGGAACCGTCGACTTGGATACGTCCGACGGTTCTTTCGATGACACAGGATACGACAGGAAAGCCCTGATGCTGTCAGCGCGGGCGCCCGAGGTCGTGGCGGCCTACTGGCGGATGCTAAATGGAGAGAAGGTCATCGAACCGGACCCTGAACTGGGCTACGCGGAGAACTATCTGTACATGCTCACTGGAGAGGTCCACGACGCCGAGCACGCCCGCGCCCTGGAGACATACCTCAACACGGTCGTGGATCACGGCATGAACGCCTCGACCTTCGCGGCGCGCGTCATCATCTCCACCCGCTCCGACATAGTCTCGGCCGTCGTGGGAGCTATAGGGGCGCTAAAAGGCCCGTTGCACGGCGGCGCGCCGGGGCCGGCGCTAGACGTGGTCTTCGAGATCGGGGAGAAGGACAGGGCCGAGCCTTACTTGCGACAGAAGATCGAAGACGGCGAACGTCTCATGGGCTTCGGCCACCGCGTCTACAAAGTCCGCGACCCACGGGCAGACGTGCTCGCCTCGGCGGCAGAGAGATTGTACGAAAACGCCGGCGACTCGGACCTCTACGATCTGGCACTGCACGTCGAAAAGACCGCCGTTACACTACTCGAAGAGTACAAACCCGGACGCAACCTGCAGACCAACGTAGAGTTCTACACCGCGCTGCTCTTACACGGTGTCGGCCTCCCGACGGACCTCTTCACCCCCACCTTCGCCATCGGCCGGACGGCGGGCTGGACGGCCCACTGCATGGAGCAGCAGGAACTAGACAGGATCATCCGCCCAGAGTCAGCCTACGTCGGCCCCGAGAACCGGGATTGGATCCCGCTCGAAGAGCGATAGTGCGATAGAAAGCCAGTAATCCTACCTAGAGTTGAACGGCCCTTCGTCTAGGAAACGCCAATCTAGTCAGGTTTTATAAAGGGTGAAAATAACTTATTAGCATAGCTCTGGAGTCCCGCACGCAAACGCACTCTACAAATTTCTATGCATACTTCACAAACACATTGGCTTACAATACCTACAGGGAAGAATTAATACCACGCAAAGTAGAAGACGGGACGAAAGCAGTTGCAGCACAAGTAGTTTCTCTTAGATGTCCCAACTGTGGTCATGCAGGAACCTTTGAGTCAGTAGGAGTTCAAGATCTCTACATCGGACAATCCAATAGGGAAACTTCATCGGAGCAAAGCGTTGCTAAATGGTTGAATTGGCGTTTTGGTCAGAGAAAGTGCCCACGCCTCGCCTGTAAAGCTCACGTTTTCGTTGTTATAGAAGGCGACGAGTTAATCACCTCTTATCCCTCAGAGC
>JBARZO010000591.1:0-9868 GCA_049650165.1 Rubrobacteraceae bacterium | reverse complement strand
TTCCCGAACAGGCCGTAGAGCAGCGCGGCGGCGGCGATGACGACTATCGGGAGGCCGACGCACCGGCGCGTGGCTTCCAGGACGAGCACGATGCCCAGGGCGGCGACCAGGTACTCTAACGTCGAGTATCCGAAGATGACCGATTGGTTCGTCAGGCGCTCGTAGTTGATAACGACGTATGAGTTCGTCCAGATCGCCGCGGCGGCGAGTATCAGGTCATAGAACGGGATGCCGGGCCTGCTGCTCCAGGCTTTTTTGGCCGGGTAGAGCAAGTAGATGAGACCCATCGCGCCGCCGACGTGGACCGCGCCCTGGATGAGCGAGACGTAACCGCCCCGGAGCGCCGTGTAGAGTTGGAAAAAGGTCAGGGCGGAGCCGAGAACGAGAACGACCCACTTCCAGACACCGAGTTCGGTTCGGAAAGCGCTCTCCTGGCTGTACTTACGGAGGGTCTCTTCCGCCTGCTGCTCTCCTTGCTGCTCCTCGGTCTGATCCCGGACCTCGTCGACTGTTCCTCCAGCCTGCCCGCCATCCCTGCCTTGACTCATTAAACTCTCCGCTCTCTACCGAGGAACCGGCGGGTTTGGTCTCCCGAAAAACCCGCCGGCTTGTCTGCCTTGCTGGTCGGTTTTACTGGCCTTCTAAAAGACCCTCTTCTTCAAAGTACCTCTCCGCCCCGGGATGCAGCGGCAGGTCTCCCCGGCCTTCCAGGGCGCTGTCCGGCTGGATGAATTGCTTCTGGGCCAGAGTTAGCTGGTCGGACTGCTCGTACATCGTCTTGGTGATCTCGTACCCGAGGTCTTCGTCGATCTGGTTCGTTGAACCGAACATGGTGGCGAACGCCGAGACGGTCGGAAGCGGCTCGTCAACGAAATCGTAGGACTCGGCCGGGATCTCATACGGACGGTAGCCGCTCTCGTCCGATATCTGCTGCTGCGCGTCACTGTCTATCGGGATGAGCTTGACCTCGCCCGTGGTCGCCTGGAGCTCGGAGATGCTGGCCGACGGTACACCGACCACCTCTATGGAGGCGTCCAGGTTGCCGTCCTGCAGCTTCGTCTGGGCCGTGCCGAAGTCTTCCTCGAAGGCTTCGTAGTCGCCGTCCTCGATGCCGTAAGCGTTCAGGACCAGGTTCGCCGCGCCGCGCGTCGCGCCGCCCGGAGGCCCGATGGCGACCCGTTTACCTTCGAGGTCTTCCACCGTATCTATGCCGGCTGATTCGAGGGTAATTATGGAGATGGCCTCGGGATAAAGCTGGCCCATAAAGCCGGCGTTGTCTATCGACGTGCCGTCGAATTCTCCTTCGCCGGCCACGCCCTGCTGGGCGGTGTTGTTCTGCGCGATGCCGAGTTGCAGGTCTCCGCGCTGGATCTGAACCAAATTGTCTACGGAAGCGTCGGTTTCGACGGCGCTGATGTTCAAGCCGTCTACGTCGATGTTGTCCTTGAGAATGTTCGCCAACTCCTGGCCGAGCGGAAAGTAAACGCCGCCGACGCTACCCGTACCTAGCTGGAGGTCCGTCTTAAAGTCCTCTTCCTGTCCGCCCCCGCCGTTTCCACCGTCTCCGCCGCCGTCTCCACCGCTACCCTGCGGCGCTCCACAGGCGGCCAGGCCCAGCGACAAAATCAGGGTCAAGATAACTGTCAACGATAATTTCTTGTACACGATTCCTCCTTTTAGTGGCTCCGCAGAGCTTCCCATTTCCCAATAACACCCGGAATGATGCGCCAAAATAATTTTCCGGGCGGTGATTTATATTGGCGCATTCTACATATACGCGCTTCCGTTAGTCAACAAGGGCTTCCACGCGCTGTTCTCAGGCCGAATGCGGCGGGTGTAGAATGGTGCCGGCAAGCTAATTCTTGGAGGAGCTTTGGAGAATCTCTTTGATGCGTCGGATGGGGGCGAGAACCGGGAGGAACGGCTAGAGGAGTTGGCCCGCCAGGTCTCGGTGTGTACGAAGTGCGATCTGGCGCTCTCCCGAACCAACACGGTATTCGGCATCGGAGACCCGCACTCGCCGTTGATGCTGGTCGGCGAGGGACCGGGCGAGAATGAAGACGCCACAGGGCTACCGTTTGTAGGGCGGGCTGGCAAGCTGCTCGACGACATCCTGGCCGCGGTGGACCTGACCCGGCAAGACGTCTACATAACGAACATCGTCAAGTGTCGGCCAACGGTCGAGGAAGGTGGCCGGACGCGCAACCGCCAGCCAAAGACCGGGGAGATCAACGCCTGCAACCCGTACCTTCAGGCCCAGATAGACGCCGTCAAGCCGGAGATAATCCTCTGTCTCGGAAGCCCCGCCGCCAAAAATCTCATCGACAAGAACTTCAAAATAACCAAAGACCGCGGCAAATGGTATGACCGTGAAACTTTCAAGACGATGGCGACGTTCCATCCCGCCTACATCCTGCGGCAAAGCGGCGAAGACCTGCAAAACACCAAACGCCTCGTCTGGAAAGACGTCCAGAGCGTCTATGCCGAGTATCAGAAGGCTTTGGAGGCGCGGTCGTAAGAACGTTTGTTGACTGCTGAGTAAGAATCGTAAGAAACTTCATACCGTATTCTGACCGCGCCTGATATTATGCAAAAAATGTGAAAGTGCTAGGAACCGTCGAGAAGGGTTAGTAGACCGTGGTTAGTGTAACGACAAGCAGCCGGTTGATGGATACCGTAGACAAGGACATACTCAATTTTATACAGCGGGAGTTCCCGCTGGTACGAGAACCCTACGATGCGATCGGGCGTGAGGTGGGAATAGCCGGCGACGAAGTCATCCGCCGGGTAGAGGCGCTAAAGCGCGGGAAGGTGATCCGCCAGATCAGCGCGATCTTCGATACCCGGGTACTGGGCTACCAGTCCACCCTGGTGGCGGCCCGTATCCCGAAAGAGAAGCTGTCCGAGGGCGCGAAGGCGGTCAACTCCCACCCCGGCGTCTCCCACAACTACGAGCGGAACAACGAATTCAACCTCTGGTACACGGTCGCCGTTCCGCCGGATTCCCGTTTGGGTCTTGAGGGAACCGTAGACGTGATGCATCACATAAGCGGCGCGGAGAAGACGCGCATCCTGCCGACCCTGAAGCTGTTCAAGATCGGGGTGACCCTCGATATGAAAGCGGGCGCGACGGCGAAGAAGGAAGCCCCGCAGTACGGCGAGGCCGACCGGAACCGGGCCGACCGAAACATTAGCGAGAACGATAAGGCTGCCATCCGGGCGCTGCAGGAGGACATTCCCCTGACCCCGAGGCCTTTTGATCTCTGGGGCAAAGAATTCGGTTTGTCCTACGAGGATCTCTTGGAGAAGGCCCAAGATTTCCAGGAGCGGAAGATCATGCGCCGCTTTTCCGCCGTGCTCTATCACCGCAAGGCGGGCTTCCGGGCGAACGCAATGGGCGTTTGGAAAGTGCCGGAAGAGCGCGTGGAAGAGGTGGGAAACATGTTCGCCCAGTACCAGGCCGTCTCCCACTGCTACGAGCGCCCCGTCTACGAAGACTGGCCCTACGCGCTGTTCAGCATGGTTCACGGTCGCTCGGTCGAAGAGTGTCAATCGCTGCTGGACGCGATGAGCGAAGAGAGCGGCATCACCGACTACGCCTCCCTCTACTCCACCCGCGAGTACAAAAAGACGCGGGTACGCTACTTCACGCCCGAAATGGAAGCCTGGGAGAAGCTCTACGCCGGCGTACTGCGGTAGCCGAGCGAGACTTTAACAGTTTCCGAACTTCCGCCGGGAGCATTCCTGGCGGGGGTTCTTTTATGCCGGAAGAAGTTGCTTTCTGCGGAGTGGGGCGGCGTAAGGTGGATATTGTTAAACTCCGGCGCGAACCTGCCTACCGGGAGGACATTTGAGCAGCAAGAAGATCATCAGGTTGGCCATTGTGCTCGTTGTGCTCGCCGTCGCGGGCACCACAACCCTCCTTTCGGAGTTCGGGGGGACGAACGGCACGGCCACGCTGGACCCTGGCGCAGCGCCGGCGGATGTGGCCGAGACGCTCGAAGGGCTTCAGGTCTCTGAGCCGGGTTCGATGGCCGGCTACTCCCGGGAGAAGTTTCCACATTGGAGCGACGCCCAGGAGAATGGCTGGGACGTCTCTGATACCTCCTGCGACGTCCGGGACGCGGCCCTGATCCGGGACGGCGAAAACGTCCAGGTAGAGAGCGGCTGCGACATCGTATCGGGGACGTGGTTGGACCCTTTCACGGCCCAGACTTTTACAGATCCTTCGGACATCGACATTGACCACATGGTGCCGCTCGCCAACGCCTGGCGCTCTGGAGCAAGTTCGTGGGATGAAGTGCAGAGTGAGAGCTACGCCAACGACCCGGACGTACTGCTCTCCGTCGAGGACAACGCGAACCAGGAGAAGGGAGACAAGGGGCCCGAAGCCTGGAAGCCGCCAAACGAAGCCGAATGGTGCAGCTACGCAAAACAGTGGATAGGCGTCAAAGCTAAGTACGAACTCAGCGTCAACGAGCAAGAGAAACAAGCCCTCGTGGAAATGCTAAACGGCTGCTGAGATGCTTCGTAGTGGGTGACGGCGGCGAGGTGCGTTCCACGTTCGACTCGACTGCCGGCGGGGTCATGTGCCGGGAGGTAGGCGCGATCACGGGAGAATTGGAAGTTTCTACCCGCGCCTCTGAGAAAGGCGTCGAAGCAACCATTCGCTACGCTGGGGCCGACGAATGGTACACGGTCGAGGGTAGCCCGGCGTCGCTGGAAGTGGCCGAAAGCCTGGGGCCGGACGACTTGCACGGGCGGGTGGTGGAGCAGTTGACGACGCCGGGTCCGGTCGTGGACGGCAACGAGCAGCCGGTGTCTCTGAAAGGGTTTTAGTCTACCTGACCTTTTGGGTGGTTGGATCAATGCCGCTTGCCGGGGCATAATTACCTGATTGCAGTCTAAACGGGAGGCGAATATGTCGGTACGGGTCGGGGCGCAGATACAACCGCAGCACGCGAGTTACGGGCAGATGCGGGATGCCTGGTTACGGGTCGAGGAAATGGGGGCGGATACGCTCTTTAACTGGGATCACTTCTATCCACTCTACGGAGAGCCGGAGGGCAAGCACTTCGAGTGTTGGACGATGCTCGCCGCGATGGCCGAGGTTACGGAGCGCGTGGAGTTTGGGGCGCTTGTGACGTGCAACTCGTATCGGAACGCCAACCTGTTGGCGGATATGGCCCGCTCCGTGGACCACATCTCGGAGGGACGTTTGATCCTGGGCATCGGGTCCGGCTGGTTTCAGAAGGACTACGACGAATACGGCTACGAGTTCGGGACCGCGCCGGGACGCCTGAAAGACCTTGATGCCGCGATGCCCGTTATGGCGGAGCGGATAGGCAAGCTGAACCCGCCGCCGACGCGGGAGATACCGGTCCTCATCGGTGGCGGCGGCGAGAAAGTGACGCTACGAATAGTCGCCGAAAACGCCCACATCTGGAACGGTTTCGGCGCCCCCGAGGAGATCGGTCGAAAAAGCGGAATCCTCGACGACTGGTGCGAAAAGGTCGGGCGGGATCCCAAAGAGATAGAACGGTCCGTCCTGATCAACGACCCGGCCCTAATAGAGAACGCCGACGCTTACGTCGAAAACGGCATCACGCACATAATGTTCGGCTTCACCGGACCGGACTACGACCTCACCCCCCTCGAAAAACTCGTCGCCTGGCGCGACGACTACCACGAGCGCCAGGCGGACTAGGTGGAAACGTCCTGGACTCCGGAGCGCATCTCAGGCGAAGTGGAACTGGCGATCTGGCGCACCGGAACCGGCAACGAACCCCTCATCTGTATCCACGGCATCACCGCCCAGCACCGGGCCTTCAACGCCCTGGTGCAGCACCTCGGTGAAGAATACGAACTCATCGGCGTAGACCTGCGCGGCCGGGGCGACTCGGGGAAGCCGGAGTCCGGCTACGGATTGGAGGCGCACGCCGCAGACGTAATAAGGGTTCTCGACCACCTGGATCTCCAGAGCGCCGTGCTCGTCGGGCATTCGATGGGCGGTTTCGTCGGCTTGCAGGCTGCTCTTTCCTACCCGGATCGTGTACGGGCGCTTGTCCTGTTGGATGGCGGATGGCCGCGTCAGGAGACTTCGGAAGAAGAACTGACCGATGAGCAGAGAGAGAAATTGGAAGAGGCGCGGCAGGGACTTCAGCGGGCGTACAGTCGCCTCGACATGGTCTTTGAGAGCCCGGACGATTACCTGAATTTCTGGTTCCCTGACCAGGGACTCACAATGGAAGACTTGCCCCCGGAACTCGCGGACTACTACCGCTACGACCTGGGCGAAGTGGAGGGTGGCTACCAGCCCAAAGCGTCGCTAGATGCCGTGGGGGAGGACTCGCCCCAGATCTCTTCCAGCGCCCCGACCGCCGAACAAATGGAGGGCGTGAAATGTTCGGTCGCCCTGATCCGACCTACAGAAGGATTCTTGCCGGACAGTTCGCCGCTAATCACCGATGCGGCCCGCGTCCAGATGGACGAAGCCCTGGATCTCCGGTCGGATACCATTCTCGAAGGCGCCAATCACTATACGATGTTGTGGGGAGAATACGCGGGGCAAACCGCTGACGCCATCCGGAATTTCCTCCGGGGCATCGGGTAGGCTGGTCGCGAACCGGGTCACGCTGATCCGAAGGCGGCCCTGAGCCAGGAGCCCACAGCGTAGGCTAGAAGGGCGGCTCCGCCGCCGGTCAGCAGGGTTTCCAGGCCAGACCGCAGGGCGGAGCGTTCCAGTACGAGTCCCTTCGCCGTCCCGACGCCGAAGAAGGCGACGCCGGTTGCGATTGCGCTCGCCAGAAACCGGGTGTCCAGGGAGAGTTCGGGGATCAAGAAGGGGATCAACGGCACGAGGCCGACCACGATGAACGCCACGAAGGTAGCCAACCCGGCGCGTAGCGGATTGGGACCTTCTATCTCCAGGCCCAGTTCCTCGGTGAGCATAGTGTCCACCCAGAGCCGGCGATCGCCGGTTATCACCTCGACTATCCTCTCAAGCGTCTCACCCGAGAAACCCTTGTTGGCGAAGATCTGACGTATCTCCTCGCGCTCACCGCCGGGTATCTCTTCTATGTGACGTTCCTCGGTGCGCCGGGCCTGTTCTACTTGTTCTCTCTGGCTCTTGGTGCCCTGGTAGTTGCTAACCGCCATGCTGAAGCCGTCCGCCAACAGGTTCGCGAAGCCGAGTACGATCACCACGAAGCCCGAGAACCCGCCGCCTACGGAGCCGGCTACTACCGCAAAGGTGGTCACGCATCCGTCTATTCCGCCGAGTACCGCGTCCCCGAGGTAGCTCCTGTTACGCCGCTCGGAGAGCCGCTGACGCACCGCCTCTGGACGATGGGTGGCCTCAAGCTCTTCACGTCGCCGGGCCATCAGTGGTTGCGACTTTCTCTGCTGGACGTTCTTTTCGCTGCTGCGACACGGCGGAACGTTTCGCCCGCCAGCAGCGTAAACAGGGCCAGGCCCAAGATAAGTGCCCATCCGGAAGGAGCGGGTGGCGTCAGGGCCAGGACCTCGGAGACCACCGGGAGGTAGGTAGCGGTGACCAGCAGTATCGCGCAGAGCGCCAGTGCGAGCCACACGTAGCGGTTACCGGTTACATCGTTCTTTAGGAAGGTTGCGGATTCGTCGCGCATGTTGAAGACGTGGAAGAGTTGGGCAAAGGCGAGGGTTAGGAACGAGATGGTAACCGCCTCGGTCTCCGAAAGGTCGAGCCAAAACAAAGCAAGCGCCAGGGCCGCCAGCACGGAAATGGTCATCGCCGTCGCGTAGCCGAAGATTCCCCGCCAGTGCGCGCGGGCCAGTATAGGTTCTTCTTTGTCGCGCGGGGGGCGGTTCATTGCGCCGGGCGTTCCCTCACCGACGCCGAGGGCGAGGGCTGGAAAGACATCGGTTACGAGGTTCAGGAACAGGATCTGCAGCGGCAGGATAGGTAGTGGGGCTCCGGCGAACGAGGCGAGGGCGACAATGGTTATCTCGCTGACGTTGCAGGAGATAAGGTAGACGACAAATTTCCTTATGTTGCCGAAGATAACCCGGCCCTGCTCGACGGCGAAGGTTATGGTCGAGAAAGCATCGTCCTTCAGGACGATGTCCGCCGCCTCGCGCGCAACCTGCGTGCCGCGTCCGCCCATGGCGATGCCGATGTCGGCTTTATTGAGGGCCGGGGCGTCGTTGACCCCGTCTCCGGTCATGGCGACGATAGAGCCGTTTTGCTGGTGGAGGGAGATAAGGTCGAGCTTCTGCTTCGGAGTCACCCGGGCGAAGACATCGGACCGTAGTATTCGCTCCTTCTCTGGGTCGGTGAGTGTACCCGGCTCGGCTAGTCCACTGCCGTTTACTACCCGGTCGTTTGACTCATCTACCAGGCCTACGGCGCGCGCGATGTTGCTTGCTGTAACCGGCTGATCCCCGGTAACCATTATGACCTGTATACCGGCGTGGCGGCTCCGAACTATGGCATCTCTGGTGTCTTCGCGGGGCGGGTCCGAGAGGCCGATCAGGCCCAGCAGCGTGAGTTTCTCGTAAGGGTACAAGTCCGGGCTACGGACTTCCCTGGCCGCTACGGCGATCACCCGGAGGCCTTCACTGCCCAGACGCTCGTTGCGTTGTTCCCACTCTGTACGCATCCGGTGACCTAGACGTTCGTCTTCACCATCGGCGCGAACCTTTTCGGAAGCATCCAATATTCGCTCCGGGGCGCCCTTCGCGGCGACGAGATAGCGGCCATCCGAGATTCGATGGTACGTAGCCATCATCTTGACGTCCGAGTCAAAGGCTTCTTCGCCGACCTTTGGCGCCGAGGCAATTAATTTCTCTCGGTCTATGCCCGCTCTCTGTCCCGCTGTGAGAATGGCTACCTCCAGCGGATCGCCGACCGGAATATCATCGTTATCACCCAATGAAGCGTTGTTGCAGAGCGTCCCTATCTCCAGAAGCTCGCGGGCCGGGTTTTCCGACTCTCCGTGTTCGGGATCCCGGAGGTCTACGTCTCCCGGGCCGAGAGAGAGGCGGGTTACGGTCATTCGGTTCTCGGTGAGGGTTCCGGTTTTGTCGGTGCAGATCACACTGGTCGATCCCAGCGTTTCCACGGCGGCGAGACGATTGACGAGCGCGTTGCGGCGGGCCATGCGGAGCATGCCGCGGGCGAGGGCTATGGTAGAGACGACGGGCAGACCTTCCGGTATAGCCGCCACGGAGAGGGCGACGGCGGTCTGGACCATCAGCAGCGGTTCCTTGCCCGAAATGATCCCGCCAATCGCCACGACGGCGGTGAGCGCCAGCACCACCCAGATGAGTTTCCTGCCCAACTGATCCAGGCCTTCTTCTAACGGGGTGCGCTCTTCTTCCGCGCGCTCGACGAGCGAGGAGATCCTGCCGAGCTCGGTTCGCATCCCGGTCGCCGTCACCACCGCCTCCCCGGACCCCCGGGTGATATTCGTTCCCTTGAAGACCATGCTGGTCCTCTCAGCCAGCGGTGTTTCATCGTCGGCGGCCTCCAGGTTTTTGGAGACAGGGAGCGATTCGCCCGTTAACGTGGACTCGTCGGACTCCAGGCGGGAGGCGGTTACGAGCCGGAGGTCCGCGGTCGCGACATCCCCACCTTCGACCAGCACGATGTCTCCTGGAACCAACTCGTCGGCCGGTATCTCCAGGGTAGTCCCGGCGCGCCGCACCCGGGTCGTCGTCTGGCCCAGCGCGTTAAGTGCCTCCATCGAGCGGACGGCCCGAATCTCCGTGACGAACCCGATCGCCGCGTTCAGGAGCACCACAACCAGGATCGCCGCCGCCTCGACCACCTCTCCGAAGACGAAAGACACTCCCGCGGCTCCCACCAGCAACGCTATTACGAGGCTCG
>JBARZO010000590.1:0-6719 GCA_049650165.1 Rubrobacteraceae bacterium | reverse complement strand
GCGTATATCGGCCCGTTATCCTATGGTCGAAGCCTCTACCGGACTTCTGTTTGGCGCCGCAGCTTACAAGTTTGGTTTGAGCTTGCAGTTGGTGTCAGCCATGATTCTTATAATCGCCCTTATTTCTTTGGCTGGTACGGACCTGGAGCACCGGCTCTTGCCGAACGTGATCGTGGGTCCCGCCGCATTGGTCGGGCTGGCGCTTTCTATCTTCTCCAATCCAGGGTTGTGGTGGGTTTACCCGGCTTCCGCGCTTGCTATAGCGGGTGGGTTGCTCGGGCTTGCACTGTTATATCCTGGCGGCATGGGAATGGGTGATGTAAAAATGGGCGGTATGCTCGGCGCTTTTCTGGGACCCTATGCGGCGCTAGCGGTCTTTACTGGGGCTTTCGTCGGCGCCTTGACGGGTGGAATTATGATGTTGGCCGGCAAGATGCGGCGTCGTAGCGCCTTACCCTTTGGGATGTTTATGGCGCTCGGGGGTGCCTTCACGCTCTTCTTCGGCCCTGGTCTCTGGAGGATGTATCTGGAAGCTGTCGGGGGCGTCTAGGGGAGAATGGGACGCTTCAAGGCTCAGGCTGTCGGGATGGATATAGACCGTGGTGCGATAAAAGCCGTCCAGGTCTCTAGCGGGGGAGGAGACTACACACTGCAGCACGTAGGATATCGTCGGCTGCCCCCCGGCGTGATAAGCGAGGGAGAAGTTGCCGATCATGATCTGCTCGCTTCAGAGATCGGGGAGTTTTGGTCATCGCATAGTTTTAAGGGTAAGTCTGCCGTTATCGGTCTCTCCAATCAGAAGGTAGTCGTAAGGCTTCTGGATTTCCCGCGGATGGACCCCGAAGACCTCAAGAGCGCGATCGGGTTCGAGGCCCAGGATCACATCCCGATGCCGATAGACGAGGCCGTTCTCGATTACGTAGTGCTTGGTCCCCAGGAAGAAGGTTCCGACCTCGACCGAATACTCATCGTAGCCGCCCAGAAGGACATGGTCTCGCGCTTTACTTCCGCCGTTCGTACGGCGGGAATTCGACCGGTGGGGGTAGATGTCAAAGCTCTGGCCTTAATGCGAGCCACGTTGCCGGAGACGCTTTTCGACGAGGGGGCTACTCTTCTGCTGGACGTTGGGACGGAGATCACCAACCTCGTCATATCCCAGGGCGGAAGCCCTACGCTTACCCGCTTCACAATTGGCGGCTCGGACCAGTTCGCCCAAACTATAGCCGAAGTAGCGGGGATCGAGGAAGAGGACGCTGAAAAGCATTTGATGAACCCGAAGCTCCGGATCGGTGGTTATCCAGAAGAGGATGAGGAAGATGAACCGGAAGACGAGGAGTCGGAAGACGAACTGGATCCGGCACTGATGTTTGATATCCGGCGTGGTCTGGAGGACTCGGTGCAGGTGATGTCCGAAGACGTGCAGCGCTCGGTCGAGTACCACTATTCCCAACCTGGGGCTCAAGAGGTTTCGCAAGTCTTTGTTTCCGGGGAGGGAGCGCTGGTCGAAGGTCTCGAAAGCTACGTGGGCGAACTACTCGGCATTTCGGCCCACCGCGGGAACCCGCTTCAGAAGCTGGCTGCAAATCGCTCCAACGTCTCCGATGAGCAACTCCGGGTGATGGAGCCGGTCCTCGCTATTGCATTAGGACTGGCTATTGAGGAAGCATGAGACGTATAAACCTGCTTACGCCCGAAGAGCGGCGGCGCGGTGCTACCCTGAGCGTTCCGGGGGGGGTGCTCAGCATACTGCTCGTTGCAGGCGCGGCTGTTGTATTGGTGATGGTCGGACTCTACGTTTTTTACGCGCTGCGGTTGAATAACGTGGAGCAGGAGATCTCACGTCTCGACCAGCAGATAGCTGAGCAGAACACCAGGATCGCCGAGCTGAGCCCGTTTCAAGACTTGCAAGCCCGTCTGGAATCTAAAAAGCCGATCGCGGACGGGATATTCAGGACTCGCTTTCTCTGGGATGAGTTTCTCCAGGCTCTTGCTTTTGTGATCCCTCCCGACACTTCCCTGGACACCCTTACAGCCCAGGCCTCACCGATAAACATCCAGGCACCGGTAGACCAGACCCTGAGCCCACCCGGTGCGATAACTTTTACCGGCGTCGCGTTGCCGGACTATGAGAACGTGGCTGACTTCGTCGTGAGGATGAACACATTGCCTTTCCTGTCAAACTCCCAGCTAAACCTGGCAGAACTGGACCGCGAAACATTCTCCCAGCCCGCCATCAACTTCGAGGTCGCTTCGGAACTCGTGACCCAGGTAGGAGAGCAAGGCGCAGAGCTTCGCATCGACGCTTCTCCTACGGACAGTGATGAAGAGGACCCGGCGGCAACCAATCTTCCCCCGAGTCAGAACGCCGCCAGCCGCCAGAACGAGCAGCCACCCGGAAGTTCCGGAGCCAGCCCCTGATGGAACGCAATGACCGAAGCATACTCATCGCAGGAATACTCATAATACTATTGTTGATTGTAGGTTATTATCTCTTGCTGTTCAGTCCTTTGAGGAGTGAATTCGTGCAGCGCTCGGAGGAGCAGGCGTCCAGGGAGCAACAACTCCAGCAGCTTCAGCAGCAGGTGGCGGAGTTGGAGGAGATTGCGCGCAACGCGCCGGAAATAGAGCGTCAACTTCTGGAACTCTCCAAGCGAATACCGACACAGCCGGAGATCCCGACGCTCGTGGTGCAGGTAGAAGAGGTTGCTCGGGAGGCTGGTGTTACACAGGTCTCGATCGAGCCCGGAGCCCCGGAGCCGCCACCGCAGGGGGGAGACTTCTCTCGCATACCGATTACAATGTCTTTCGAAGGAACTTATGAGCAGCTACAAGACTTTGTAGGGCGGGTTCTGAATCTCGTGCGTTTGGTAACGATAAATGAAATCAACTACGAGGTGGCGGCGGTTGAAGGAGAAGAGACGGTACCGGAGCCGGGCGTGGAGCGTTTACTGCAGGTGGAGATAGTCGCGGAAGTCTACTTGCAATCCGAAGACGTCCCTTCGGGGCAAGAGCCGGTGGCGCCAGACCCGGACGATACAACGCCGGAACCGTGAGGTGTGTACTTGTTTAATAGGTTACGACAGTTAGCGATCTTTCAGCGCCTCTCAGCGGCCGGGCCGGGCCTCCGAGGTGCACTGTCCGGAACCAACAGAATCGTGCTGGTTGTCTTGGCGGTGCTGGTTTTACTGCTCGCGGCCTATCTATTGTTCGGGGTGATCCTACGCGGCACGGAAGACGAGCCAACAACGGCCAATCAGCCGACCGTCCCTGAGCAGCAAGAGGCGACGCAGGAGAGCACCGGACAGGAAGCCCCGGAAACCTTAGATCCCGCAGCCCCAGAAGTAGAAAACCGCGACGTAGAGGCATACGCGGCGTACGAGTCCAAAGATCCCTTCCGCCAATTACTAGAGTCCGCCGAAGCCGATACAGGAGGTAGCACTATTGGCACGACTACCGGAGATGGGTCTAACGGTAACGGCGGAGGCACAACCAGCGGCGACGGTGAGGATACTCCCCCCGGCGGAGGCACGAATGGAGGAGGCAGTGGGAGCGGCGGCGGTGGCAATGGTGGAGGTGGTGGTAACGACGGCGCGAAGGATAGCGATAACGATGGACTGAGTGACCGGCGGGAGCGGGCGCTCGGCACGGACCCGAACGAGCCGGACACTGATGGCGATGGTATCCGAGATGGACGCGACGACGCTAACGGCGACGGACTGCCGGATAGTGGCGGGGCCGGGACTGGTAGCGGCCCCGGCAACGGAGGACTTTTCAGGAGCGATGGTTCATTGCGCTTCGGGGGCAAGTAGGCTTTCCGGGGGCTTTCGGTGGTGAGACCGGAAGAATTTGCGTTATATTAGCGGTTGTGAATTCTACGAATATTACAGAGAGGATGGACGTTGAGGTTTAGCTTCTCTACGGCGGGTGAGTCGCACGGTCCGGCGGAGGTTGCCCTGGTTCACGGGGTTCCGGCGGGTCTGAACCTGCGCGCTGAAGACATCAATAAGGATCTCGCGCGGAGGCAGCAGGGTTACGGGCGGGGTGGCCGGCAGAAGATCGAGAAGGATGAAGCGGAGTTCCTCGGCGGGGTTCGGCACGGGTACACGCTCGGGTCGCCTATCGCCATGCTCATGCCGAACCGGGACTACGCCAACTGGGAGAGCCGGATGACCCCGGCCCCGGTAGAGAATCCGCCGGACCCGATCACACTGCCAAGACCCGGCCATGCGGATCTCGCCGGAATGCAAAAATACGCCACTAACGACCTCCGCAACATCCTGGAGCGCTCCAGCGCCCGGGAGACGACGGCCCGGGTCGCCGCCGGTGGAGTCGCCAAGAAACTTCTCGCGGACTTCGGTGTGGAAATCCACAGCGCCGTTTACCGCATCGGCGGGGCAGCCTACGAAAAGGAACGGGCGGCGCTTGACGCCCGCAAGGCAGACGGCTCCGAAGTGCGCTGCCCGGACCCGGACGTCTCCGAAAAGATGAAGGCGGAGATCGACGCCGCCCGCTACGCCCGGGACGCCCTGGGCGGGGAGTTCGTCGTAGTGGCCGAAGGGTGTCCGCCCGGGCTCGGTTCCTACGTGGATTGGCGGGACAAGCTCGACGCGAAGCTTGCGCATGCCGTCATGTCCATCAACGCCATGAAGGGCGTCGAGGTTGGGATGGGCTTCGAGGTCGCCCGCCACCGGTCCAGTGAGGTGCAGGATGAGATCCTTCTGGAAGACGGTCAAATAGCCCGGGCCAGCAACCGCCTCGGCGGACTCGAAGGTGGCATGACGAATGGCGAACCCGTCGTAGTCTCGGCGGCGATGAAGCCGATCTCAACCATAGCCAAGGCGCTCCGTACGGTGGATATTTCTACGGGCGAGGAGACTCGGGCCTTCAAGGAGCGGGCCGACTCGTGCGCGGTTCCGGCGGCGGCGGTTATTGGAGAATCAATGGTCGCGATCGTTCTCGCCGAGGCTTTTCTGGAGAAGTTCGGGGCGGACAACATGACGGACATCCGGGCCGCCTACGACGCTTACATGGCCCGCATCAGCGTCTTGGGCCCCGAGGAAACTACTTAGAGTGTGCGAGGACCGGTGGCGCTCGTCGGTTATATGGGGAGCGGCAAGACCAGCGTGGGACGAGTCCTGGCCCGTAAACTCCGGTGGGAGTTTGTGGACCTGGATCAAGCCATAGAAAAAGAAGCCGGACGCAAGATACCCGGGATCTTCTCCGAATCCGGCGAGCAGCACTTCCGCGAACTGGAGCACCGCGTCCTATTGGATTCCCTCGACCACACCTCAGAACGGGTGGTTTCTTGCGGCGGTGGCGTAATAATTCGCCCCGACAATCGGGAACGCTTGAAAGTGGTCGCAACGGTTTTTCTGCAGGAGAACCTCGAAGTCTTGTACCAGCGTACCCGCAAGCCCGGTCGGCCATTGCGTGGCGGTGGATACGAAGACTTCGAGACACGTTACAACGAGCGTTTGCCACACTACCGCGAAGTGGCCGGTATCGAAATTGCCGTACGGAATCGGCCCCGGCATCAGGTGGCGGAGGAGATCTCACAGTGGTTGAACGGCTAGAGGTGCCGGTCTCGACTCCGTATCCCGTGGTGGTCGGCAGCGGGTTGTCGCTGGCGGAGACCGTCGCTGAAGTCCTGGAGCCCGGCGTCGCTGTCATTGTGACGGACTCGAATATCGGGCCGCTACACGCCGAAGAGGTAGTGGGGGAACTCGAAAGCGGTGGATGGAGCGTCGCAGAGGTGATCGAAGTTCCAGCCGGCGAGGACTCGAAAAGCCTTGAGGTTTACGGGGAAACCGTGCGCCGATTGGCCCGTTCGGGCGTCCCACGCGACGGGACGCTCTTTGCGCTCGGTGGGGGTGTGGTGGGCGACCTCGTCGGCTTTGTCGCCGGAACGTACATGCGGGGCATAAACTTCGTCGCGCTCCCGACTTCCCTGCTGGCGATGGTGGATAGTTCCGTCGGCGGCAAAGTGGGCGTGGACTTGCCGGAAGGGAAAAATCTCGTAGGAAGTTTCGTGCGGCCTCGGCTCGTGCTCGCTGAATTAGACCGTCTCAAGACGCTGCCGGCCCGTGAACTTTCCAACGGATTGGCGGAGGTCATAAAGATGGGCCTGCTCTCCGGAGGGAACTACTACGAGGATCTGAGGTTCATCGAAGACGCCCGGGCCGGCGATGAGGAAGCGCTGCAAACACTCGTAATGCACTCGGTTCGCTTCAAGGCCGAAGTCGTGGCCGAGGATGAACTTGAGTCGGGGAGAAGAGCGATACTCAACTACGGTCATACCATCGGGCATGGGCTGGAGGCCGCCGGTGGCTACGGTATGGCGCACGGAGAGGCGATCTCTTGCGGCATGGCCGCCGCCGCCCGTCTCTCTGCCAGGAGGTTTGGCAAAGACCTGATCCAGCGCCAAGAGGAGCTGCTCCAGGCTGCGGGTCTCCCTACGAAGCTACCCGCGTTGGAAAGTGAGAAGATACTCGCGGCTATGGGTCGGGATAAGAAACGTCGTGGTGGTGAGCACCGGTTCGTGTTGCTCGAAGACGTGGGGCGGCCCGTGTGGGGCGTGCCGGTAAGTGAGAGTGAGGTCCGCGGCGTGCTGGAGGACATCCTTGAGTAAGGTTTTCGTCTTGAACGGGGTAAACCTGGGTGCGCTGGGCACGCGCCGTCCCGAAGTCTACGGGCACCGAACCTTGCAAGATGTTGAGAAC
>JBARZO010000589.1:0-16567 GCA_049650165.1 Rubrobacteraceae bacterium | reverse complement strand
GCGTTGCCCGAGTCGGAGGCGGATATATCCACCGGAGAGTTTCCGGGGCGCCACCAATACCTGAAGGTTCCTTTCAAGGCGGCTGGATTAGAGGAGCGGTTCGGAGTAACCTTCGAGAGTATGGGACGAGCGTATAAAGACGACGAGGTATTCTTCGACGCGGCGGCCGCTGCCGTCGTACTGGCTCTGGGAGGTGTAGAGTGAGACTGGGCATCCCGCGAGAACGTGCGCCGGGTGAGAGCCGGGTCGCACTTTCGCCGCACGCCGTAGCCGAGTTGACCAGAGTCGGACATCGGGTGTTGGTAGAGAAAGCCGCCGGTGAACCCTCCAGTATCTCCGATGAGGAATACGTGCAAGCCGGGGCGAAGATCGTCGCCGAAACGTCCGACGTGTATGCGGAGTCGGAGTTGGTCGCCAAAGTCCAGGGACCGTCACCGGAGGAGTACGAGTATCTCCGGGAAGGGTTAACCGTCATGGCTTTCCTCTCCTTGCCGATAAACGAGACTTTGATGCGGGCAATGCTCGATTCGCGGTGCGTAGCGTTTGCCATGGAATCTATACGGGACGAAAAAGGGCAACTTCCGATTCTGCTGCCGATGAGTGAAATCGCCGGAAGCCTCGTGCCCCAGATCGGGGCCCACTACCTCCAGCGCAACTCGGGCGGTCGGGGAATTCTCTTGGGGAGTGTTGCGGGCGTGAGGCCGGGACGGGTCGTGATCCTTGGCTGCGGCATCGTAGGCTCGAACGCGGCCCGGGTCGCAAGCGGCCTCGGTGCCGAGGTCATAGTCTTCGATCGGGACCTGGATCGTCTGCGGCGCCTGGAACAGGATCGGCTGAGCAACGTTACGACTCTGGCCGCGAGCGACATGGCTATAAGGAACGCCGCGCTTCATGCAGACCTGCTCATCGGCGCGGTGTATCAGAGCGGAACGAAGACTCCCTCACTCGTGGAACGCGCCACGGTGGAGCAGATGAAAGACGGTAGCGTTATAGTGGACGTGGATGTGGACTACGGCGGCTGTGTCGAGACTTCGCGGCCAACCACCTTGCAGGACCCGGTGTTCGTTGAAGCAGGAGTTGTTCATTACTGCGTCAAGAACGTGCCCGCCTCCGTACCGGTTACGGCTACGCGGGCGCTCTCGAATGCTCTCCTGCCGCTGGTGCGGGAGATATCCGGTAGTGGTCTCGCCGATGCCCTCAATGCCAACACGGGCCTCCAGCAAGGCGTAGCAGTGGCCGAGGGCAGGATCCTGGACCACAAACTGGCCCGCTCTACGGGGACGGAGCACTCATCCGTTTCTTCCGTCCTGCCGTTGCACGAGGAATCTCGGTGATTGAGAGGGGAGGACGTTCGTTGGAAGACTTCACTGTGGAGCTAGACGTCTACTCGGGACCTTACGAATGGCTTCTAGCCCTGATCCTGCGCGACGAGTTAGAGATATTCGAGGTCCCAATCCGCGAACTGGTAGACATCTATCTTCGCACCAAACAGCCGGATGACCCGAACGCTTTGGAGCGCGACACGGATTTCGCCGGTTCGGCGGCGGCGCTGGTGTTGCTAAAGAGCCGGAGCCTCTCTCCGATGCTTGAAGGTGAAGACGAAGGACTGGCGGATGAACCGCTCTCGCCGGAACAACTTGCCCAACGTCTCACGCAGTACCTCAAGATCCAACGCAGCGCGGCGGATGTAGCGCACCGTTTCGAGACGAACCGCGGCTTCTACCCATCGTCCCACACGCTCAGGCCGCGTCCCGGTGCGCTCCAGGTAAACTCGGAACGTCTACTAGGGGCCGCCCGCCGGACTTTCTCCCGCCTCACCGAGCCTCCCGTGAAGCACCTCGGGCCGATAACAGTCACCCTCCAGGAACTGGTCGGCTTGATCCGGGACTCACTACTCCTGGGGCCGGTCTCCTACGAAGAACTCGTACGGCAAATGGACCGGCTCCACACAGCCGTCACGTTCGCCGCCGCCCTCTCACTGGCCCACGAAGGCCGACTAGTCCTATCGCAGCCCGTGCCTCTTGGCCCGCTGACCTTCCAACCGGCATCGTGAACGTCAATGGTCCGGAACCCGGCGCAGCAATGCTCGTAGAGGCGATCCTGCTAGTAAGCCCGCAGCCCATCAGCCTCGAGATCCTGTCCTCAGCGACCGGACTGGACGCGACAGAAATAGAAACTGCTACCGTAAGCCTCGGAGAAAAATATAGCAAAGAAGCCTCCGGCATCGTTCTCCGCAACGTTGCGGGCGGTTATCAGCTAGCGACCAATCCGGCGTGCGCGGCCGCCGTGGAACGCTTCCGGGAAGAGTCGCGTCCGGCTCCGCTCTCCAACGCCGCCAACGAAGTTCTATCTTGTGCCTTGTATTTGGGTCCTCTAACCCGGGCGGGTATCTCCGGTGTTCGGGGCGTAAACTCCGACGCGGTAGTCCGAAACTTGCTCGAGCGCGGTCTGTTATCCGAAGTCGGCGTCGATAATGAGAGCCCCGGCTCACCCGCACTCATCAACGTCACCGCCGAGTTTTACGCCGCCGCCGGGGCCGTATCTCAACAAGACTTTCCGCCACTGGATTCTCTCGTAGGCGAAGACGAACTCACCCGCGTCCGCGAGCGTCTGGGCGCCGCTGGCGAGAACCCGGTGCCGAACCTGACCGACGACTAAAAGGTGAAATTCGGTTATTGCAGCGTCGGTTGGTTGTCCCGCGAGTGATCCGGAGATATATTAACCGGCAGGTCGTTATCGAAAGGAAGGTATATGGAGCCCATTCACGCGGTAGCGCTGTTAATCGGTGTTTTGTCATTGGCGGCTGCCGCCGCGCTCGAGATATACGTCCTCTCGAAATTCGTCCGGAATCTGGGCAGACATTTCAGGCGTTCTTAGAGAAGAATTTTTTGCCCGAACTTTACTCCTCTTTCAATAGTCAACGCGGTTGCCAGTCAAAGAAGTAATGAGGTTGCAAGCTTATCTCGCAAGGGCCGGCGCGGCTCCATCGCGGCGCAAGGCGGAAGCCCTGATCTCCGCTGGTCGGGTACGGGTCAACGGGTCTGTAGCTCCCCTTGGTTCGAAGTTTTCTCCAGGAGATCAGGTTCTGCTCGACGACCATCCCGTCGAACTTCCGGAGACTGCCACATACCTGGCGCTGAACAAACCTCCTGGCTACCTGACGACCCTGACCGATGACCGTGGGCGTCGAATTGTCGCGGACCTTATGCCAGACGTGCCGGGTCTTATTCCTGTCGGTCGGCTCGATATCGACACAACGGGCCTGCTAATCCTCACCAACGACGGTCTACTGGCCCACCGGGTAGCCCACCCTTCATCAGAGATCGAGAAAGAGTATCGCCTGAGCGTCGCCGCCCCCGTCTCCGAAAAGGCACTCGCCGCCCTCGCGGACGGACCTACTTTGGATGACGGTCCGATGCTGCCACCACGTCTCACGGACCTCCATCGCAGCGAACGCCGGGCGTCTTTCAGCCTCACGATCCACGAGGGTCGTAACCGCATAATACGCCGCGCGTGTGACACCGTTGGAATCCGGCTACTCTCTCTAAAGCGAGTTCGGGTGGGCCCTGTGTCCCTAGGAGGCCTATCAGAGGGCGACTGCCGACCGCTTACCGACGATGAGAAGAGACAGCTGAGTGGCGATGGATGAAAACCCAGGTGAGATGTCGCTTGACCGGGTAGTTGGTGTGCCCGGCCGGGACTTTACCGTGGAAGACGTGAGAGGAGTATTTCCGGAAGTGTTCGAGGTGAAACCGCTGGACCATCCGGTAGATGCCACGGTCCGCGTTCCAGGCTCCAAAAGCGTGACGAACCGGGCCCTGATCGTGGCGGCCCTCGCCGACGGAACCTCCACAATTCGGAACCCACTTTTCTCCGACGACTCTTTCTGGCTGATGCAAGCACTGGTTGATCTCGGATTCGAAGTGTGGGCCGATCGGGCAGCGGGTCACGTCTGGATTGAAGGCCGGGCGGGCAATATCCCAGCCAGCGACGTAAACGTTTTCGTCGGGAACGCTGGCACCGTCGCCCGCTTTCTACCGCCTACCCTTTCACTCGGCCATGGACCTTACCGGATCGACGGCACGCCCCGCATGCGAGAACGACCTGTCGAAGATCTCGTGCAAGCGATGCGTCATCTGGGCGCCCAACTATCATACGCCGACGCCCCCGGACGTTTCCCGCTAGTGGTCGAAGGTGGCGGCCTACCCGGAGGCGAGACCCGCGTAGCCGGAGGAAAGAGCAGCCAGTTCCTTAGCGGCCTTCTCATCGCCGCACCCGGAGCGGCAAGCGAAGTCACACTAGAAGTCGAGGGAGACCTCGTCTCGAAGCCGTATATCGGTATCACCACGGACGTCATGCACGCTTTCGGCGTCGAGGTTGCCGAGGATGCCGGCACGTTCACCGTAACCCCGAACACCTACAAAGCCCGGGACTACACCGTCGAGCCCGACGCTTCGGGCGCTTCATACTTTATGGCCGCCGCAGCCATCACCGGCGGGCGGGTCCGCATCCCGGACCTCGGGAAACACTCTACCCAGGGAGACCTGCGCTTCACCGAGGTGCTGCGGGAGATGGGATGCCGGGTCGAGGTCGGCCCCGATTTCGTCGAAGTGCAAGGCCCCCGACGCCTCCGAGGCATAGAAGTAGACATGAACGAGTTCTCCGACACCATGATGACCCTCGCCGCCATAGCACCCTTCGCCGAAGGACCAACCACCATAACCAACATCGAACACACCCGACACCAGGAAACAGACCGGATCTCCGCCGTAGCCACCGAGCTAAACCGCCTCGGCATACAGGTAAAAGAATCCCAAAGCCGTATACGCATAATACCCCAACCGGTGAAGCCCGGAGTCGTACAAACTTACGACGACCATCGGATGGCGATGGCTTTCGCCCTGGTGGGGTTGGTTTCTCCGGGAATAGAGATAAAAGACCCTGGATGCGTAACGAAGACCTTTCCGGGCTACTTTCAGAAGCTCACCGAACTTTAAGAGAGACATTTGCGGTAAACCTGGCGGGCCATCCGTTATACTTCAGTAATTAATGGGCGGAATTCTCATAACCATAGACGGGCCTGCGGGTAGTGGAAAAAGTTCGGTAGCCCGGGCCGTGGCTGGGCGGCTAGGTTTGATCAACCTGAACACCGGCGCCGCTTACCGGGCCGTGGCATTTCTGGCGCTGTCGGAGGGTACTGGGTTGGACGCGGCCAGTGATCTCGCATCGCTCGCCGGTAGGATCGGCTTGACGGAAGACGGCGCGAGGGTCGATGGACAACCGGTCGAAGAAGAAGCCCTACGTACCCCGGAGGTGGCTGCTGCCGCCTCTAAAGCCTCAGTCCATCCCGAAGTGCGACAGGTCCTGCTAGGCGTGCAGCGTGAAGCGGCGGCGAAGGCCCGCGTGCGGGATGGTGCCGTGATTGAGGGTCGAGACATTGGTACCGTCATAATCCCCGACGCAGACCTGAAGATTTTCCTCTCCGCCGCCCCCGAAGAGCGGGCCCGGCGGCGGGCCGTACAGAGCGGACGAGAGTCGGAGCTGGAACGAATCCGGGAAGCAATGGGCCAGCGGGACCGGCAAGACTCCGAGCGCGAGACTTCGCCGCTCAAATCCGCCCCGGACGCCGTGGTGATAGACACTACGGGCCTCGGACTTGAAGAGGTCATATCCCGTGTGACGGAACTTGCCGAGGATCTTCGAGGTAATTTCTAATGGCCGGAGAGTCATTGACCGGGGACAGGCTGCAAGTTGGGGGCATGACGCCGAGGTACCGCTGGTTTCGGATTTTCGTCAGGTTTCTGTTTCGGGTCTTTACCGGTTTTAGTGTATACGGGGCTGAGCGCGTACCCAAGCAGGGACCTCTCATAGTCGCTTCTAACCACACCCAGTATTTGGACCCGGTATACGTCAGCGCCGCAGTTCCTCGTCGCGTGCAGTGGATGGCGAAAAAGGAGCTATTCGTCTTCCCTTTTCGTTGGCTGTTCGCACTGCTAAGGGCATATCCAGTCGATCGTCAGAAGGGAGGACGGGCTGCGCTGAGGTCTTCTATCGGGCTGCTCGAAGATGGTGGGGTAATGGGAATTTTTCCCGAGGGTACGCATCGTCAGGAGGAGGGTTCACGGGATGCCAAGAGCGGGGTCGTCGTGCTCGGCGCCAGGAGCGGCGCGCAGGTTCTGCCGGTTTACATCAGTACCGCGCCGACCATCAGGCGTCGGCTTCGGGGGGACAGGATGTACGCTTGCATAGGGAAACCGATCATCGTAGACGGTGACCTGCGGGGTGGTAAGGCGTATCGGGGAGTTGCAGATGTCATCCTCACGGAGATCTATGCTCTACCAAAGGAGTACGGCTTGATGGAGAAATCGTGAGCCGGCTGCCGATGGTAGCGGTGGTAGGCGCTCCAAACGTCGGCAAGAGCACGCTAGTCAACCGCATTATCGGCCGGCGTCAGGCGGTCGTTGCGGACGAGCCGGGCACCACCAGGGACCGCTCTTACAACCGGGCGGAATGGGCGGGCCGGGAGTTTCTTCTGGTCGATACCGGCGGGATGGAGCCGACGGCGAAGGTTGGGCTGGAGGCGTTGGTTACCTTGCAGGCGAAGGTCGCCGTCGAGGAGGCGGACGTGATCGTCCATCTCGTTGATTCCAGGATCGGTCCGACGGAGGCGGATGCGGCTATCTCGCGTGAACTCCGTCGCACGACCAAGCAGGTGCTGCTGGCCGTCAACAAGTTGGACAACCCTGCGGATGATACGGATCGCTACCAGTTTTATTCGCTCGGTGAGGGTGAGCCGTACGCCGTCTCAGCGTCACACGGCCTTGGAACCGGGGATCTGCTGGACGATGTGATCGGGGCCCTACCGGATACGCAAGACGGTGACGAAGAACAGCCGCCGCAACTCGCGATCGTCGGTCGTCCCAACGTCGGCAAGAGCACCCTCCTCAACCAGCTACTCGGCTCGGAGCGGGCCGTAACCTCCGAAATTGCGGGAACCACGACCGACGCCGTAGCCGGTGAGGTAATGGTCGGCGACGAACGTTACTTGCTGCTGGATACGGCGGGTGTAAACCGGAGCGCCAAGCGGGCCCAGGGCGTCCCGTACTACTCGGCGCTCAGGACCAGCGAGGCAATCCGGCGTTCGGACGTATCGCTGCTCGTGGTGGATGCCGTTGAGGGATTGGTTGGAGGTGACCTGCAGCTCGCGCGTCAGATCGAGGAGTATGGCAAAACGTGCGGGGTTGTCATCAACAAGCGCGACCTTGTGCCGCCGGATAGGGTACGCGAGATCGGGGGTTTGCTCATCGCCCGCATGACGGACCTAAAACCGCCTTCCATCGCCATATCCGCGCTTTCAGGATCCGGCGTGGAGAAAGTGCTGCCGTTCGCCGCGAAGCTCCAGGAACGCTACAACCTCCGCATCTCGACACACGAAATCGCCGAGTTTGTGAATCGTACGGTGCACCGGAGCCCGCCGCCGAAGGGCGTCAGGATACGGTATGCGACCCAGACTGGTAGCGCCCCGCCCCGGTTCACCATCTTTGCCAATCGTCCCGATGATGTGCCGGACAGTTACATCCGGTACGTAGAGAATGCGCTACGGGAGCGGTATGATCTCTACGGGGTGAGTTTGAGGATAAGGTTAAAGAGTAGCCGCTAGATATGCCACGAGGGGACATACCGGAGATGGGGCGACAAATCCTGACCATACCAAATGTCCTTTCACTCTTGCGGCTAGCGATGGTCCCGGTCGTAGTAATGCTGCTTCTTGCCCGGGCTGACCTAGCCGCGGTGATAATCTTCGTCCTTGCCGCCATCACGGATTTTCTGGATGGCGTGTTGGCGCGTCGTACCCAGCCCACTTACGTCGGGAAGATACTGGACCCCGTCGCGGACCGGCTCATGCTCTCAAGCACCGCTATAGTGCTGGCAATTAGAGGAACATTGCCGGTATGGGCCGTGGCGATCCTCGTCGCGAGGGACGTATTCGGCCTCATCGGGGGACTCGCTTTCGGGCGAAAGCTCTCGGTCAATCGGGTTGGAAAAGCGGCCACAGCGCTGCTTATGACGGCCATAGCCCTGATCATCTTTAGCCCCGGCGTTATAGGAGAAGCTATCTTCTACGTGGGCTTCGGCCTCTCACTCATCGCGGCGATCATGTATCTAATCAATATCTCCCGGGTTTCGGGTGGAGGAGGCGCCACGTGAAGGCGGTAATTATGGCCGGTGGACAGGGAACGCGTCTCAGACCCTTGACCAGCAATCAGCCTAAACCAATTATCCCCATAGTAGGTGTGCCGTGTATGAAGCACATCGTAGAGCTCCTCAAGAGACACGACTTTACCGACATCGTTCGGGTGCGTGGTAGGTCCTACGGGCGAAGATGTTCAGTGCGTAGACGATCAGGGCGAGCTCGTTCCGTCGGACGTTATGTTGGCCTGCATAGCTGACCAAATGCAGCCTTCTAAAGTTGTGCTTCCCATAAACTTGAGCACCGGCTACCGAGAGTTGATCGAGGCCCACGGAGGAACGCTCGAAGAAAGTTGCACCGGACTCGGGAACGTTGCGCTTAAAGGGGCCGAAATTGGCGCGGATCTCGTCTGCACCGCGGATGGACACCTAATATTCTCGAACTTCCTACCAGCTCCGGACTTCTTCATGACTCTGGCCCGCGCCCTAGAACTTTTCAGAGAGACGCCACTCCCTAAAGTGCGGGCTAAGTTCGGCGAACGAAGTCTTCGGCCGTGTAGTGCGGGAGCAGCTAGAGTGTCCGTGGTCTGCCAAGCGACGCGTAATGCGAGGTCTGGCTGAGAGATTCGGGGGTGATACGGACGTTCTCCTTACCGATGGAGTAAAGCTCCAGTCTGATGAAGGCTGGGTGCTAATGCTCCCGGACCCGGATAACCCTCTATTCTATGTATACGCTGAGCCCAGCTCTATGAACGGGGATCAACCCATGAATCTTCTCAATGACTATGTGGAACTCGTAAGATCCCTCATACTCGAAGAAGAGCCGAGTTGATTTGCAACCATACCGTAGCAACGTGAGACTGTACTTCAGGTTCAGGGGAGGTTATACTAAAGGTTATGAGTGAAGGTAGAGCTGTGCCGGACGATCAGAGGATTCTGGATTGGGAGAACTCCCCGGACCTTACGGCGGTTTCTAAAGACGACCTGGGCTCAATTCTGGAGCAGTTGGTTCAGCAGGAGCAAGAGGTTAGTTACCGGCGCCGGGTATTGCAGGGGCGCATAGATCTCATCCGCTCTGAGTTGGTCAGCCGGGGTGATGCTTCCTTGTCTCCCGAAGAGTTGGCGCGGGTTTTAATGGACGAGGGGGGAGGGGCAAGCGTTTGACCTATTGTTCGGAGTGTGGCTCTGAGAATCCCAGGGAGTCCAAGTTCTGCGCCAACTGTGGAGCCGAGTTGTCCCACGTCGATTCAACGGTCGCTTACTCGCCCACCTTCACCGAAGAAGAGCTCTCTCCGGTCTCTGAAAGCCCCGATGGGGCTGCCCTGATCGAGTTGGACCAGGTAGAGGGGACCGCGGGACGAAGGATGCACGATGTCGGGGCAGAGGCGGTCACGGTCGGTCGCAGCCCGGAGTGCAGCATATTTTTGGACGACGTTACGGTTTCTCGCGAGCACGCGGAGATCCTGATGGGCGGCCAGGGTTTCAGGATACGGGACGCGGGCAGTTTGAATGGTACGTACGTCAACCGGGTTCGGGTAGACGCCGTTGATCTCCGCAACGGAGATGAGATACAGATAGGCAAATACCGGTTCAAGTTTGTATTCACGTAGAGGGAGCACTGGAGGTTACACAAGGCGCAGGTTGATGTGATGGGTCTAGGCTTTGGAAAAGCGGGAGGAGGCATCCTATGGAGAACGGTGAAAGCAGAGAGAACTATACAGGATTCGCGGAGGGTTACCCGGGCGCACCTGAAGAGGTAAACGTTCCAGTAGACGTTCCTGAAGAAACGGAAGACGTCCCGATTCCCGCTAGGGAGCCCATGGGGCCGCCGAGGGACAACTATACTATCGGTGAGGTAGTCGAACGTCTCAAGTCAGACTTCCCATCACTCTCTGTCAGCAAGATCCGCTATCTGGAGCGGCGGCGTCTGATCAACCTGACCCGCACGCGGGGAGGGTACAGACTCTTTTCGGACCAGGACGTAGAGCTACTGCGATACATCCTGACGCTGCAAGAAGAAGAGTACCTGCCGCTCAAGGTCATCAAGAAGCGCATTGAGGGTGGGGCTCCGGTGCCATCCTCCGGGGCAGAGTCCACCAACGAGCTGTCCCGGGTCCTCGAAGACCGCACCTATACCCGCGAAGAACTTGCAGAGTCCCTGGAAGCTGACTCACGCTTTGTCGAGGATCTCATCTCGGTCGGCGTAATCGGTCGCAATGGTTCGTTGACCCAGCGGGATGCCGAGATAGCGCGCATGGCGCTGGAGATGGCGAAATACTCGATCCAACCACGCCACTTAAGGGGCATCATGGCCGCCGTCGAACGCGAAGCCGCCATGTTCAAGCAGATCCTCAACCCCGAACTCCGCAGTGGGGACGACCTCCGCACGGCAGAAGCCGTAGAGAAGGCCCGCCATCTTGCTGCGGTCGACTCTCGCCTCAAGGAACTCATGATGTCCAACGTCATCGACTCGTTCGTCTCCTGAGGTAATATGGGAAGCCCAACCGACACCGTTATAAAAGAGATTCAGACCCACATCAGAACCGTGCCGGACTATCCCCAGCCCGGAATATCGTTCAAGGATCTTACGCCCCTCATTGAAGACGGGGCCGCCATGCACACCGCCGTAGATGCGTTCGCCAAATCCGTAGAGTCTATCGACTACGACCGGATACTCTCAGCTGAGGCCCGCGGCTTCGTGTTCGGCACCGCCCTGGCTTACAGGGTGAAAAAAGGCCTCGTGCTAGCCCGCAAGCCAAACAAACTACCTCGGGAGACTATCTCCGCCAGCTACGAGCTAGAGTACGGAACAGATTCTCTCGAAACCCACGCCGACTCCATACAACCGGGAACCCGGGTGCTGGTAGCAGACGACCTCCTGGCCACCGGTGGAACCGCCCGGGCCATGTGTGATCTCGTCGAAGCCGCAGGAGGCATCGTAGCCGGCGCCGCCTTCCTCATAGAGCTAGGTTATCTGGATGGCCGAGAAAGGCTCTCACCCCACGAAGTGGTCTCCCTAATAACCTACAATGACCCAGACGAATAACCTCCCGGAACGCGTTAATGTAACACCACCCGCTACCGAGGACCCCACAAACCGGCTCATCTCCATCTACCTTCGCACCCTCACCAGCCCCCAAACCAAAAAAACGTATAATACAGAGATCAAGATGTTCGTCTCCTACCTCGAAAAAGAGTTGGGAAAGGTTATAGAAGAGATCACTGCCGAGGATCTCTCGCTATACCGCGAGCACCTGATAACCAACTACGCACCCGCGACGTCCGCAAAGAAACTAACCACCGTGCGTAGGTTTCTGACCTTCACGTACATGGGCGGCGCGACAACAGTGAACCCCGAGGCGCTAAAATTCTTCGCCAAGAGCCCCAAAGTGCGCCAGGATCCTTCGTACAACATCCTCACCGAAGACGAGCTGACGAAGATGCTCAGCGCGGCCCGAACCAACAACTACCGGGACTACGTACTATTAGCGGTAATGACCGGCTGCGGATTACGAGAGGCCGAGGTTATAGAAGTAAGAGTGGGGGACTTTCAGGAGGTGGGGGAGAACCAAATCCTGCTAAGAGTCAGGGGCAAAGGAGATAAGATTCGGAATGTCCCAACCTCCCCAGACCTCTGGCAACTCGTACAGCGCTACATCGTTCTCACCAAACGAAGCTTCACCTCCCGCGCCGACGCCCGCAAACCACTCTTCGCCTCAAGAGAAGGCAAAGACAAACCCCTGACGACCCGCATGGTCCGCTACCTCGTGAAGAAGTACGCCAACGCCGCCGGTATAACCAAAGCCATAAGCCCTCATTCCATTCGTCACACAGTCGGCACTAACATGGCCGTAAACGAAGCGCCGCTACTTATAATCCAGCAGTTCCTAGGGCATGAAGACCCTAAGACAACGATGAGGTATATAAGAAGAGCAGAGGAACTAGCAAATAAGGCTTACCAGTACAATACGCTGCTGAAGATGTAAAGAGCGTGGATGTCTCAAGGCTGCACGCATCCGAACTTGCTCTTGATTTCGGACGCGGTGAGAGAGAAAACAGTGTAGTCCAGGTCATCTAGTATAGTGGCGTTGACTCTTATCTCTTTACCTATTTCGGGACGATTCCTAAGCGGTTTGAAAGTCTTCTGTAGAGTTTCGTCCGACAAGCTCTCGTAGTTATAGAGTACGCAGACCTTTTCTTCTCTTTCGACCCGAATCTCCCGAGCCTCAAGCACGCTGGAGTAGTAGGACAGCGGAGTACTAACGGCGATAAGAACAACGCATGCACCCGCTAAAACAGTGTAGAGACTGAAAGATGGAGTATCCAGGGCTAATTTAAGTACCATTACGTAGACGCCTAGAGCAAGTAGAACAGAAAAAGTCACGTACTTCGACTGGACAGTACCCTCCAGACCCTTTCCGGCCCTGCCAACAGTTGTGGCCGCCAGAACCAACAGCGAGAAGACGGACAGGGATATCCAAAAAGTATACTTTGCTTGTTCCCGATTCCTCACTATCCGAAATACAACGATAAACAGGGGAATCAAGATCAGGGTCCCGACTATGATCGCCAGACGCGGATTTGAGAAAAAGGAGAATCCAATAAGGCCGAGGAAAAAGTCCGCACCCAGCATTGGACTGTCGAAAAAGTAGGTACTTTCTATCCTGGCAGAAGGATTATTAAAGTTCGGGTTTTCAAAGTTCCGGAAGTAGAAGATCCAGTGCAGAGCTCCGATAAACCCCCAGACACCCAAGAGATACTTTTTGCTTCTACTGGAGATTGGTTCGAGAAGGAGCTGAATAAATCCCACCGGCCAAATCATAAGGCCGTGTCCCGCCGAGAGTGTGGCGGCGGAGCCGCCCAAGATAGCCGCCAAGAACAACGGAGACTTTTCACGGATCGAAGATCCAACTCCGAGCCTACTAAGTAGTAAGAAACTCAAAACCACAAAAGAGTTCACGACGACAACGTGTATGGACCAAGCGTTGAGCATATTCCAATACTGGCTCAGAGTGAACACCAAAAGAGAAATTGGTATGGCAAGAAACAGCAACTTGGTATCAGACCCAACCGTATCTCGATAGGCCAAGAAAATCCCGCCAAATATCACGAGTAAGCAAAGCTGTGTTGCGTACATTATCGTCAACATGTCGAAGCTGGCTATCTTACCCATGGCCAACAGAAAGACCCGTGGCAAAAGCGGTCTGTGCTCTCCGCTATGCAATGCCCATAAGTCAGCCACGGTGAGGCTACCACTAAAGAACTTGTCAAAGTAGGGTGGCATGCGCCACATGTCCGTAAAAGGAACGTTCACCCCAAACTCTCTGACATACAAAAAGGACATTAGTATGGGTAGGCATATCAGGGAGTATGCAAAAATCCGGGCAGCGTAGAAGGAAGGCTTTCGCATTTGTTTTTGTTAGTCGGTGCGCTTTTGTCCGGGCTCTGTATGCGTCATTAAAGTCGCCCGGGGAAATGTGAAAGATGGCTCTGCACGCCGAAAATTTTAGCACTGACATTTAACGTTTACATCATGGCCTCACGACAAATCCCACCAGTTTCCGAGAATTGTACTTATCGGAAACTGGTGGGATTTGTCTCCCTAGTTGGTCCGGTATTTGTCATATTGGTCTCCGCTGGATCTGGGGAGGCTTACGTCTAGCCAGAGTCCTTTTTCAGTGTCCTTGGAGCTGTGGATCTCTGCGCTGCTGTAGAGGCGGCTGGCTAGTCCGTACTTGATATGAGGTATAAGGATTTGCACTCGTCTGCTGTTCAATGAGATTGCCTCATGAATGGAATCCAAAAGCTCTCCCGTGCTATTGTCAGCGCTGATAATCACTGCCGAAGGATAATCCCGGGTGAGTTCTGCAAGTTCCGTAGATGTTAGAAGGTCTGCTTTGTTTAGACAAAGTATTGTCCTTTCTAGAGAAGAAAGGATCTCGTTGACCGTAGAGATTTCCTCAGAGAGTACCTTACTTGACGCGTCAGCGCAGAGAACAACAATGTCAGCATTGTTTGCAGACTGAAGGGTACCGGCGAATGAGTGAACGAGTTGCGTGGGTAGCTTCCTAATAAATCCGACGGTGTCCGTCACCACAAAATCAGGCTGTGCCTTGGAAGAGGAATCTGCAGCTCGCGCGGTTACGAGCCGGGTAGTGGTTTCGAGCGTTTCGAAAAGACGATCCGCCGTCGAGCGTTGAGCGCCACTTATGGAGTTCAAGATGGTGGTTTTTCCTGCGTTTGTATATCCTACAAGGGCCACAGTAGGAGTATCGCCTTTGTAAAGGCGGGCTCCCCGGACTTCGCGGGCGTTTTTCTCTTCTTGAAGCTTGCGATTAATGGACTCAATGCGCCGACGTATAGCCCGTCTGTCATACTCCAGTTGCTGCTCACCAGGTCCCCTGGTTACTCTTCCTCCCCCTACACCACCGCCCAAGCGGCTTAGTGCTGGGTTCCGCCCCTTTACCCTTGGGAGACGGTATTCGAGATCCGCCAACTCGACTTCCAATCGGCTAGCTGCATCCTTCGCATGCGCCTCGAATATCTGGATTATCAACTCGGTTCTATCTACCACGGAAGCCCCACAGGAACGCTCCAACACTCTTGCCTGAGAGGCGGTCAGCTCATCGTCCGTCACCACCATCTCTACGTCCTGCGCACCAACCATATCGGCTAGTTCTTCTCTTTTACCTTTTCCGAGATACCCAGCCCCGTCTCTTCGGTTCTGCTCCAGAGTATCAACGACGACGAGGCCTAAAGTATCTGCTAGGTGACCGAGCTCCTCTATGTAACGGTCTTCCCCAGCCCCCACAAGTATGGCTCTAATAGTATTATCTATATTTAAATCGCTCACGCCATAATTATATCATGCATAGAATTCCTGGCATTTGTTTACGTAGTCTTCGATGGGTTTCTGAAGGCTAATGGGTTCTTCCGAAACTGTTGTATTAGTCCTGCCTGTGAGTGTCTTGGTGAGCTTATCGAACCACCGAAGCTGCCTGCGGGCCAGTCTGCGAGTTCTGATGTGGATCTGCCGTTCAGCCTCTTCTAGAGATAGCATTCCTTCGGTGTGAAGAACGAGTTCCTTCACACCGATAGATTCCTTTACTGAACGGTTTGGAATCCCCTCGGGGAGCATTTCCGTGAGGGCTAGAGCCTCCTGTAAGCCATTTCTAGTAATTTTAGAGGATCTCGCGGCTATGGAAGTATCCAGGGCTGATCTTTCCGGCCTCAGGTACATCATCTCCACATCGTACCTGAGGGAACCTTCCCATATAGATCCCCGCTGCTCGGCGCCGGCCAACTCTAACTCTAGTTCTCTGGATGCCCTGCGAGGGTTACTTTCATCTGATGACTGAGACTCAGCCTGTTTGCGCAATCTTTCAGGAACCCGGGGCGATATAGGAATATCGAGTAGTATCGAGTTCAGGTACATGCCAGTGCCCACGTCCAGGACAAACGGAGATTTCGCTTTGATGGCTAGCTCATCGCAGGCTGCCCTGTGGTGAGCCATTGTCCACTCTTGAGAGACTGATACTATCCCTGTGAGTTCTGCCGGACGGCTGCGGTGTTGGTTGGTGATTATGGGAATCTCTTTGTAGACCTGCATTGAGTCTACTACCATCACTTGAGAGTAAGTTGAAAAGCCCTCCGAGAGCAGGTCCCCCGCCAAGTCGGAGAGATCGCTCTTCCCAGAGGCCGTAGGGCCGTATATTACCAACGCTTTCTTTTTCGGGGCTTCTCTACTCAGGTCTGTCCGGGTTTCTCTTAGCATAGAGTACGTGAGGCCCTGCAGACTCGATCACCACTTGTTGATACTCACCGGGAGCTTTGTCGCTCTCCAGATGAACTGCGTGTCCGCTCCAGGTTTCTCCTATGGCCTTTCCGTCATCTGAGCTCCCGTGCCTTATATATACTTCTTCCGTATACCCGACCTTGTTCTGGTTTTGAACGAAAGCATTTTGTTCTACGGTGCGCAGTACCTCAAGGAACCTTCTTTGTATTACATCCTCCGGCGGCGTTCCGGGTAAGTTTGCAGCCTCGGTACCATTTCGCGGTGAGAACTTGAAAATGTACGCGGAGTCGAATCCACAGCTCTCGACTAACTGTAGCGTCTGTTCGTGATCCTCTTCCGTCTCCCCAGGGTGACCCACTATGATATCGGTGCTCAGGGTTCCATCCGAGACCTGCTCGCGAAAAACCTCTATCTTTCTCCTGTATCGCTCGGACTTATAGCCCCGGTGCATTACCTTGAGCATCCGATCCGACCCGGATTGCACAGGAAGGTGTAGCCTCTTTACTATAGTCTCACGCTGACCGATAGCCCGAAGCGTACGATCCTCCATGTTCGATGGATGGCTCGTGGTAAACCATACTC
>JBARZO010000588.1:0-10800 GCA_049650165.1 Rubrobacteraceae bacterium | reverse complement strand
GACGTAGCCCGCGAGCCACAGCGATTGCTCCAGCGGCTCCGGGTAGCCCCAGACAGCGTTCTCAGCTTCGTTATCTCCGGACTTTACAGACCCGTAGGCCGCGTCGCCCTTGAAGGGGCAGTGGGTCGAGTGATCCGTACTCTCAAGAAGCTCCCAATTTACGTCCTCTTCGGGGAAGTAGTAGAGGGGCAGATGCCCGGTCTCGTGGAGCATCTTTGCCTTCTCGCTGTCGGCGACCACCTTGTCTCCCAACATCGCCCGAACCCGCCTCGGGAAGTCCTCAAAGTACAGGGTATGTGCCTGGAGTACATTCGTGTCGAAGTTGAACTGGCCCTTGCTCTTCGTGCCGAATGGTCCGCTTCCTACGGTGAGCGCCATCGCGCCTCCTTCTCTCGCCTCATCAGCTACCTAGTTTTATCAGAGGCGGTTCTAAGGTTGTTGGTCGTCGTGGTCTTTCTTGTTGCCGTCGCCGTCCCATTTCCGGCGCGGTAGGTAGATGAGAAAAATCCACAAGGTTATCGCGATGACCCCAACTGATGCGGCGGCGAAGAACTGCCAGAGCTCCCCGATCATGTGTTGCCGTTCAGGGCGCCCAGCCGATCAAGGGCGAGCATGGCGGCTGCGACGCCGCTGGAGCTGACGATGCCACCGGAGTACACGAGCCCCGGCAATTCTGACAGCGGAACTTCTACCAACTCCAGCCGCTCGAACTCGTCCAGGTTTTGGTCCAAGTTCCGCTCCACGCCCCGGGCGAGAAAGAGGTAGGCCCAGTTGTCCTTGAGGCTCGGCGAAGAAGCGAGAGACCCCAAATCTTCCCACTCGCCGCCGGAGTATCCGGTCTCTTCGGAGAGCTCGCGTCGGGCGGCGGCTTCTGGTTCTTCGTCGGACTCGACGAGACCCGCCGGCAGTCCCAATTCCATCTTCTCCAACGGTGGCCGGTACTGGCGCACTAGCACCACATCTCCGTTCTCCGTTACCGGAAAGACGATGGCGGCATCCGGACGCTCGATGACGTAGTAAGGGTCTTTTACCGCGCCGTCCGGCAGCCGGAGTTTGTCGGAGCGCACGGTGAAATACGGATTTTCGAGGAGTTTCTCGGACGAGAGTTTCTCCCAGGTTTCGTTTTTAGCCAACGCCGGCCTCGTCCACGGTGTCTCGTGGGGCGTCTCCGGCGACGATCCTGGGCAGGTCTTTGGTAAAGGCGCTGCGGGCCATTATTCGGTCACAGCCCGCCTCTTTCGCGGCGACGGCCAGGTCTTTCTGGACGTGAGAGAGAAAGCCCACGGTCGGGACTTCTTGTGTAACCTCCTCGGATTTCACCGTTTCTAGTAAATCAAACGGTTCGAAGCGGGAGGAGTTGAGGTCCAGAATCAGGAGGTCCGGCGGCGATTCTCGAAGCGCGGCGAGCAACTTCCGCGGGCTGCGGGGGAACTCCGCCTCCACGTCCAGCTCTTTGGCGGTTTCGAGGATCTTGCTTTTGAACAACAGGTCTTCCACGGCGGCGAGTACGCGACGGGCCAAACAATCCTCCGATGGCTTTCGAGGTGCCTTTCAAGGTATAGCTCACACATTCTACTCTTTGGGGGGTGCGGTATCCTCAACATATGTCGAAATGGCTTAAAAACGTGGGCGCGGGCTGGAGGAGACTGCGATATGCACTGTCCCACTTCGCGCCGTTTCTGAAGCCCCGTCGCAGCGGTTTGATCCTCGCCCTGGTGATACTTCTGGTCGAGACCGCCACCAGCCTCGCCCAACCCTGGCCGCTCGCCTGGACGATAGACTACGTGTTCCGGGGAAGCGAGTTGCCGGGGTTTGTACCGGAGGTTTTGGCCGACGACGCGGTGCTGCTGGCCGGGATAGCCTTCCTCATAGTCTTTATCTTCACGCTGACCCGGACCATAGCGGCGATACGACGCTACCTGCTCCAGAAACTCGGACAACAGACCGTCTTCGACATGCGGCGTTCGCTGTACTCGAAGGTCCACGACCTGGGCCTCGACTATCATGGCGGGCGCCGGACCGGCGACACCATAACGCGGGTCACCAGCGACGTAAAAGAGGTTCGGACGCTGCTCGTGGACTCCGTTGTGGAGGTGTTTTCGTCCGTCCTGATCCTTTTCGGGATGCTGGTTGTAATGTTCTTGCTCAACTGGCAACTTACCCTGCTCGCGCTCATCACCGTCCCGTTCCTATTCCTGGCCGTCAGTCGTTACCGGCAAGCCCTGATCGAACGAATGCGGGTCGTCCGGACGAAGGAGGGGGCAATAACCTCCGTCGTCCAGGAGTCGATAACCGGCATCCGGGCTGTGAAAATCTTCGGCCGCGAGGACGACGAGATGGAGCGGTTTCGCCGGGAGAGCGAAGATTCACTCAACGCCAGCGTTGACTCGTCCCTGATCGAGGCTAAGTTCAGCGCCGTGCTCGGTATCGTTGGCGGCATCGGTACGGCGCTCGTCGTCTATTTCGGGGCCCGGCAAGTCGTATCCGGCACCCTCTCCATCGGCCAACTCACGGTCTTCGTCGCCTACCTGGGACTCTTTCTCTCACCGCTCTGGGCGCTGACCCGTCAGGTGAACCAGATCGGCAAATCACTCGTCTCCGGTGAACGAATCATAGAACTGCTCGAAGCCGAGCCGTCCGTCAAAGAATCACCGGACGCCGTGCCCGCGCCGGCTTTCGAGGGCCGGGTCGCCTTCGAGGAAGTCCACTTCGCCTACGAAGACGAAGCCGGAGACGTGCTGGGCGGCGTAGACTTCGACGTTCCGGCCGGCAGTCGGGTCGCGCTCGTCGGCGTCAGCGGGGCCGGAAAGACGACCATCACGAGCCTGCTGGCCAGGCTCTACGATCCCCGCCGGGGCCGAATTCTAGTGGATGGCCGGGACACGAAAGACTTCACCCTCAAATCTCTGCGGGAACAGGTGACTTTCGTGCCGCAGGAACCGCTGCTCTTCCGGGCAACGGTGTCGGAGAATATCGCTTACGGACGGGCCGATGCCGGCCGGTTCGATATTGAGCGGGCCGCCGAGCTCGCCGGGGCGGACGAGTTTATCCGGGCGTTGCCGGAGGGTTACGAGACCATGCTCTCCGAGCGGGGGGAGAGTCTCTCCGGCGGACAGCGGCAGAGGATCTCCATAGCCCGGGCGATGCTCCGGGAGAGTCCCATCCTGATCCTGGACGAACCCCAGTCCGGCCTCGATGCTGAAGCCGCCGCGGCAGTGGAGGAGAACTGGCGTGCCCTAACCGGTGGCCGTACGACCTTCCTGATCGCCCACGAACTGCGCCTGGTAAGAGATGTGGACCACATCCTGGTGCTCGAAGAAGGCCGCGTCGCCGAGAGCGGCGCCCACGAGGAACTCGTCGCCTCCGACGGCCTCTACGCCCGGCTCCTCACGTTGCAGGAAGAGAATTATTCTAGTAAGGAGGCAGGATGAGAGAGCTTCTCATAATAACCATCGTACTAACCGCTGTGGTCGTCGCCGTGTACGTCTCGTTCGCGCTTTAAAGGGCTAGTGTTCTTCCGAAGCTCCTTCTTCTTGTTCGGATTGTTCCTCACTCTCGCGCACGATAATTTGGGCGACTCGGGGGCCGTCGGTTTCGTCCACTAGTAGGACGTGACCGTTCGCCCGGACTTCGTCTCCCACGTCCGGCGGTCGGCCGAGGATGCCCAGCACCAAGCCGCCGATCGTCTCGAAGTCTTCGCTCATGAAATCCGAGCCGAGGGCGTCGTTTACCACCTGGATCGGCAGTCGTCCGTCCACGACGTAGCCGCCGTCGTCCAGTTGTTCGACGGACGCTTCCGCCTCGTCGAACTCGTCCCGGATCTCCCCGACTATCTCCTCGATGATGTCCTCGATCGTAAAGAGACCTTCGAAGGAGCCCCACTCGTCGATAACGACGGCCATCTGGATCTCCTGTTTCTGAAAGTCCTCCAGGATCTCGTCGATCGAGCGGTTCTCCGGCACGACCAGCACTTCCCGCATCATGTCGCGGGCGGTGATCTCGGACTGAATGCCGCCTTTTTCGCTGACCATCCTCAAGAGATCCTTCACGTGTACCGCCCCGATTATCCGATCCGGAGAATCCGCCTCGAAGATCGGGTATCGAGTATAGTTCCCGGTCGCCGCGACCGAGACGAGGTGCTCTAGCGTCGCGTCCGCCGGGAGCGAGACCACGTCCGGACGGGGAACCATGATCTCCCGGGCCGGCTTGTCGTCCAGCTCGAAGACCCCCCCGATCATTTTCGCCTCGTCCGCTTCCACCACGCCGCTCTGGCTAGATTGTTGGAGCAGCGACCGGATCTCTTCTTCCGAGTGGGTCTCGTCCGTCTCCGAGGCCGGCGCGAATCCGAGCGCCCGGGTGAACATGTTGGCCGTACCGTTGAATACGATCGTGAACGGCAGCAGTAGGTAGTAGAAGAAGTTCATAAACGGCGCTATGAACAGGGACGTACTCTCAGGACTTTGAATGGCGACCGTCTTTGGCGCGAGTTCCCCGAACACCACGTGAAAGAAAGATATTATGCTAAAGCTCACGATCAGGGCCACGGTATGGAGTAAGCCTTCCGGAATACCGAACATCTCGAACAAGGGTTCGATCACCCGTGCCACCGCCGGTTCGCCGATCCAGCCAAGACCCAGGGAAGAGATCGTAATTCCCAACTGACAAACTGCCAAATAAGAATCCAGTTTATCGGTCGCATTCTTGACCAGCCCGGCCATCGGCTTGTTCTCTTTCACGAGGTTTTCTACCTGGGTTGCCCGGATCTTGACGAGCGAGAACTCCGCCGCCACGAAAAGGCCGTTCAAAACGACCAGAAATAGCGCGGCTAGTATCCGCAGACCGGGGACTATTATTGCTTCCAGAACGACTCCTTAGGTGTTACGAAAAGGCCACGCCTCAAGAGCAGAGGCGCGTTGGTACTCGACGTTTCACTGAGTTCCATATCAATAGGACGTAAATATACCATCCTGGATGATTCCGCAAACCTCCGGCGACGCTAATACAACAACCGCTTGTCCAGCACGTTGACCAACTCTTCCCCCGCAAGATACCGTCGCAAGTTCTCGCAGAACAAGTCCGTCTGCCGTTCGTTCACCAACTCCGGCACCACATCCGTCGAATGGGGACTGACGATCACGCTCTCCAACTCCCACAACGGACTATCTTTTGGTAGTGGCTCCGTCTCGAACACGTCCAACGCCGCCCCCGACAGGTGTCTGTCCTCCAGCGCCCGGATCAAGGCCTCTTCATCCACCGTGCTCCCACGTCCGATGTTCACGAAATACGCCCCGGCTTTCATCGCCCTGACAGCGTCTGCGCTTATGAGATGGCGTGTCTCCGGCGTCCCCGGCAGCGCCGCCACTAAGTAGTCCGCCTCACCCAAAACGTCGCGCAGATCTTCGTTTCTGTAAAGCTCGTCGGCATAGTTCCAGGCCGGGTCATTCTCACGCACCGTCCGCTTCACCCCTACGATCCGCATCCCGAAAGGCCGCGCCCGGACGGCCACCTCACGCCCAATGTTCCCAAACCCGACTATGCAGAGCGTCTTTCCTTCCAGCGTGCCCACCGAGGTCTGGTTCCAGGCTTTCTCTTGTTTTTCGCGGCGCAGTCGACCGAGGTCTTTGGCCTGCTGGAGAAGCGCCATCATGACGAACTCGGCGAGCGGCCCGGAGAAAACGCCGCTTGCGGTGGTTACCAGGATATCGGTGTCTTGCAGGCCGGCTTTCCGGGCAACCTCGCCGGCCCCGGCCATGCTTCCCTGCACCCAACGCAGGTTCGGCGCGACCTCGGTCAGGTCTCTTATGTGCTTCCGCGGAAAATCGTAGAGGACTTCGGCCTCGGCGAGCATTTCCCTGAACTCCTCGTCCTCCCGCGGTGTGCGGTCCCAGTCTTCGGGACCGACGTGGTCTCCGGGCCATCGGGGCGGTGGCACCAAATCTTCTCTGTAGAGTATTCGAAGGCTATCGTCTACCTCCCGGATGCGCTGGACGTACTCTTCCTCGAAAAAGCTCGTTATTACCACCGTCGTCAAAATTCCCCCTTCGGTTCGTTAGGCAACCGAAATGCTACCCTAAACGGTATGGACGAGAAGATAGACGCGCTAGACGGCGAGGGAAGAAAGACCGGAGAAGTCATCTGGAAGAGCGAGGCCCACCGCCAGGGCATCTGGCACCGATGCTTTCACTGCTGGGTCACGGGGGAAACCGACTCCGGCGAGCCGTACTTGCTCGTCCAGCGCCGTGCGACGGGGAAGAGTACCTGGCCCGGTAGGCTGGACGTTACCGCCGCCGGACACCTCGCCGCCGGAGAGGAAACCCCGGACGGTTTGCGGGAGTTGGAAGAGGAACTGGGGCTGAGCCCGGATCCCGAGAGGCTCGTCCCGCTGGGAACCCGCCGTATAGAGCAGGACATCCCTCTGGGTTGCGATCGGGAGTTCCATGATGTTTTTCTGCTCTATGACGAGACTCATCCAGGGGATCTAAACCTTCAGGAAGAAGAGGTAGAGTCCGTCCTACGCTTGAGCCTCGGCGAGATCGAGCGGCTAGACGCCGGGAAAACTATCGAGGTCCGGGAATTTAGAAAGTCGGAAGAAGTGCCCAGCAAAATATCTACGAAAGATTTCGTCCCAAACGAGGACGATTACCTCGCGAAAGTGTCCCAGGCTACCCGCCAGTTACACGCTGGAGAAAAACCGGACCGCTTAGACGAAATGTAAAGTACGATTTTTTGACGTAGAGAAGTCGCAGATGGAGAGAAGAACTCCGCCGAGAATTTCGACGTGTATCCTTTTACTAGAATAGTAGCGAGAGGAGTAGAGATGGAAGAGACTTCGGGAATAGGATTCAAGGAGGCGGCAGCGATCGCAAGAAAGTTCGTCTTGGATCTCTACGGAGATGGGCAAGAACCTAAGCTTCAAAACGTCTTGCTGGAGGAGATCGAATACGACAGGCGCAAGAATAGTTGGCTGGTAACTATCGGCTTCGACAGACCTTTTGTAAGACCTTCGCCACCGGCGAGCTTGTCTTCTACTCTCTCTGCCATCCAGGGACCGCAATACCGTCGAGCTTTGAAGCGGGTCGAAATAGACGATTCTTCTGGCAAGGTCTTGCGGATGATCGAACGGGAAGTCGAAGACTAGCTGAGGATCGCGTAGTGGAGCAATATGCAGACTCCTTGATAAGCCGGTATCGTAACAGAGGGGTTCTAGTCGACACTAACCTCCTTATGCTTCTCCTCGTGGGAGCCTACGACCGTAACCAGGTCGAACGCACTAGGCGCATCCGAGACAAGTTCAGGGCAGAAGATTTCGATATTCTGGTAGCCGTTCTCGACCAGTTCGAGACGCTAGTTACTACTCCCCATGTTCTTACCGAGACGAGCAATCTTCTCGCCCAGCAGCTATCTGGCTACGTCAAGGACGAAGTGTTCTCCATATTTGCCAGGTTGGTCTCGACAAACTGGCACGAAAAGCGCGAGGCTTCCTCCACGTTGGTAAATGCTCCTACGTTCTCGTGGCTCGGTCTTACCGACATAGCCATCTCCGACGCTGCTCGCAACTCGTATCTCGTACTCACTGACGATGCGCCTCTAGCGAATCATCTGGGACGTTTGCAAATTGATGTCTTGAATTTCAATTACCTCCGAGGATTGTAGGTGTCGCTTAGAGTGGCCGGGTTACATCACTTTGGTGAATCTTTACGCGGAAGCCTGAGATGTAGCGCCCGTATTAGTGGTACTTACCAGCGATGACATCATCTGTCGGGATTGGCGGGCAGAATCTATGCAAGCTCTCGATTGTGGGCTTCCACGAATTTCTAAACTTGCCGGACGGCTAGGTCCGCTCGCCAACCGGCTGATTGGAGATCCCGCAACAAGTGTCCGGTGTTTGGGGTCTCGGGCGAAACTTTCGCTTCGGCCAGTACGTTGATCGCCTTGACGGCTCCGGAAGCAAGGTGCACGGCGGCTACTGCCTGGGATCTGTGTTCTTTCGAAAGCTGATAGACGTTGCAGGCGGCTAGGTTAGCCAGGTCCGCGCACCGGAGCGCCGCTTCAGCCAGCAGGTCCGATGTTTGAATGCCCTGGGCGTTTGTTTGAGACGTTTCTTCGAGAAAAGATTTGAGGTCATTGGCGAGGCTTCGCACGACTTCTAACTGCAGTGAGGCGTCGGATTTCAGCGCGGATATACAGGCGCTTTCCAGGATACTTGCGGCGAGGACTCCGGATCTCGTGACGTAAAGATCCTCATTGCAGCCACCTTCACCCATGAGTCAGCTAGCCTCTATGTTCCGGTAGCGGGCCACTACGAGCATGAAGATACCGTAGATTATGAGTCCGGCGGCGACGATGCCGAGAAGGTAGGGACCGTAAGGCTGCTGGACGAGTGTCTCCAGGGCGCCACCGAGGCCGCGGGTTTCTTTCGGGTCGGATTGCCAGGCGGCCAACAGGACGAAGGAGCCGGCCACGAGGATGACGATGGCCCGGGCGACGGTGCCCACCCGGCCGGTGAGCATGGCCCAGCGGCCAGCCTCGTCCATGTGATAACTACTCATGTCGTTCTCGAACCTGGCGGTGGCGCCCGCGTAGAACTGGTAGAGGCCGACTGAGACCACACCCAGACCAACGAGGCCCACCAGGATCTGGCCGAGCGGCGGCTGGTAGGACATTACCCAGGCCGTCCACTGGTCCAGGGAGGTGCTCTGCCCTTCGGTGCCCAGAAGCTCTTCCAGGGCGCTGAAGGCTATTCCGAGGTGGATCAGGGCGCTCCCCCCGTAGGCAACCCGCCGTACGATCCCCTGAACGTCCGAGCCTTTTTCCTCCGGGTCCATGATGCCTTGAACGAGCTTCCACAGGGCGTAGCAGACCAGCCCGAGCGCCAGCAGAACCAGCACCGCCTTGCCGAATGTTTGCTCGCCGATGCTCTCTATAGCCCCGCCTGTGCCGGTAGTCTTACCACCCGTCCCGAGCGCGGCTTGTCCGGCCAACACTCCCACGGCGGCATAGACCGTTCCCTTGGCAACGTAGCCGATACGGGCGATCCAGTTTACCCACGGTTCTGCTTTGTCCGCCGCCCTCTCAGCCTGCTGGCGGGCCATCTCGGACTTGTCTGTTTGCGCCACTCTCGGGTTCCTCTCGGGCTCGGGGCTCGGCCCACACTCTACACTGCGGCGAAGGTCACTGTAACCCCAGCGGTGATTCCTACCACGGGTTTGCCGCAGGAGACCGGGCAAAAGGACGAACGGCGCGGTATATTCCGGTGGCAGTAGTTCTTATTTGAGCAACCGGAGGTGTTTTCGTGAGGATCGCGCTGGCCCAGATCAACACGACCGTCGGCGACGTGTGGGGCAACGTCGAAAAGGCGACGGACTCCCTGGAAAAGGCCGTGGACTCCGGCGCCGGGCTCGTGGCCTTCCCGGAGCTGACCATCACCGGCTACCCGCCGGAAGATTTGCTCCTGCGACCGAACTTTATACGGGAGAACCTGGAGGCGCTCGACGAGTTCGCCAAACGGGTCCCCGAGGGCGTGGTCGCCGCCATAGGCTTCGTAGACCTCGAAGCGGATCTCTACAATTCCTGCGCCATCGTCTCCGGCGGCGAAGTGCTCCACCGCTACCACAAGCGCTACCTGCCGAACTACGGCGTTTTCGACGAGAATCGGTACTTCAGGAAAGGCTCCGGGGCGCCGGTCGTCAAGCTCGACGGCGCTCTTGTAGGCGTTAGCGTCTGCGAAGACATCTGGTATCCGGGCGGCCCGGCCCGCGAACAGGCGGTGGGTGGCGCGGGGATGCTGCTGAACATCTCCGCTTCGCCCTACCACCGGCGTAAGGGGATCTTCCGGGAGCGGATGTTGGGCGTCCGGGCGTCGGACTACGGATGCTACGTTCTCTTCTGCAACCTGGTCGGCGGCCAGGATGAGCTGGTCTTCGACGGCCACTCCGTAGTCTTCGACCCGGAGGGCGAGCTTATAGCCAGGGGCAAGCAGTTCGAGGAGGACATGCTCTGCGTGGACCTGCATCCTGAAGAGTCGCTCATCCGACGGCTCCACGACCCTCGACTTCGCAAAGACGACGCAGAAAAACTGCCGCAAATCGTGGAGGTTCCGGGAGCCATAATGGCGGAGCCGGACGAGGGCGTCGAGCTTCGCGTCGAGCCACAACTCTCTGAAGAGGGGGAGGTGCTGGAGGCGCTGACGCTCGGCTTGAAGGACTACTTCGGAAAAAATGGCTTTTCGCGGACGGTGCTCGGTCTCTCCGGCGGCATAGACTCCTCGCTCGGGGCGGCGGTCGCCGCGCGGGCGCTGGGTCCACAGAACGTGACCGGCGTCCTCATGCCGAGTCGGTACACCTCAGACGCGAGCAACACGGACGCCGAAGCCCTCGCCAAAAACCTGGGCATAGACGTGCAGGTAGTCCCGATAGGATCGGCCTTCGACGCCTATCTGGAGATGCTGGAGCCCCACTTCAAAGGTTTGCCGGAGAACGAGGCTGAAGAGAACTTGCAGGCTCGCATTCGGGGCAACATCCTCATGGCGCTCTCGAACAAGTTCGGTTGGATCGTCCTGAGCGCCGGCAACAAGAGCGAGATGAGCGTCGGCTACTCGACGCTGTACGGTGATATGGCCGGCGGCTTCTCCGTCATAAAAGACGTGCCCAAGACGCTCGTCTACCGGGTCGCCCGGCACCTGAACAAGGTAGAGGGGCGGGAGGTCATCCCGCAAGAGGTGCTGGACAAAGAGCCTTCCGCCGAGTTACGGGACGACCAGCGCGACACCGACTCTCTGCCGCCCTACGATATCCTGGATCC
>JBARZO010000587.1:0-2805 GCA_049650165.1 Rubrobacteraceae bacterium | reverse complement strand
GGTTACGGTTTGCTGTACGTTGTGATGAACTGGAAGCGGTGGCAGGCCTGGAAGGGGGCTACGGCCCTGGCTATGGCGCTCCTAAGCATCCTGTTGGTCCCCGCTGGTTACGTTTTGGCGACAGGTCGGGCTCTCTCTTCCACTCTCTACTCGGCGGACATCGGAGACTCGGATCCCATAGTGCTCGCCAACCAGGTTTTTATCCGCCAGGAATGGTGGAACATTCTCGTTCTCGAAAACGGCTCGTATATTATGCATCCCTATCTCTTGATGAGCGTGCCGGTCGCCGCCGCCTACGTACTGGGGGTTCCATTTCTACTTTGGAAGCTGCGCCATGGTGGGACTGCGGCGCAACTACTGTTGGGGATGCTGTTGGTATCCACCATAGCGAGCTACGTGCCCCAGGTAGCCACGTTTCTGGGCGATAAGGTGGTGGCGCCGGGCCAACTGCACCGGCTCTCCTGGCCTATTCCCCTCGCGGCATTCCTAACGTCGGGCTGGATGCTGTGGACGTTCGTTCGATGGATCGTTGGAAAAACCCGACTGTCCGCAAGACTCGTTGCTCCTCTGGCGATTCTTCTGGTCTGCATCCTGACGGCTGCCGTCGCACCTCGAACCGTTGCGGAGATAACCCGCATCTACGGTTACGGAGACCAATCCACGGAGGAAGAACGTAGATTTCAAGACACCCGCTTCGACCCGATATTCTGCTGGATGGAGCGCAACATAGCAGAACCCTCCATAGTTCTGGCGCAGGATTTCGAGAACCTCTCCATTCCCGCCTACTCGGCGGAAGCAAACGTCATAAGTTTTCGGGGCGCGCCGGTAATAGACAACCTGGAAGACCTGGAGCGCGTATCGGGCCAGGAGATACAAGTGCCCCAACGCTCCCTGGACATGCGGGCGTTCTATCGCACCGCGACCCCTGAGGGGCGGCGAGAGATCCTGCGTCGCTACAACGTAGATTATGTCCTGATCTCTAAAGCCAACTCTCTGACACCGAGCCTCGAAGTGATGCCGGGTCTCTCCCGGCTCGATACGCCCGGTGACCACTACGTGCTTTTCGCGGTGGACCGCGCAAGGCTAGGCAGCCCGTGAACAGGTCCGGGCGCCGGAGCATGTCTTGCTGATCGACCTAGCCCTGGCATCGTTCGCCGCCCTGCTGGCCTGCGTCGCGCCCGGATGGTTCTGGGCGGTATCTTTGAGGGCCATGGGTCCGGACCTCGTGGAACGCCTGACGTTCTCCACGGCTCTTTCCCTGGCACTCGTGCCGCCCGTAGCCTTGGTAATAATGTGGATCTCCGGCACCGGCGTGACCGCCCTGGTCGCGGTGCTGGCCCCCTTAATAGTCTTGATCGGTGGTCTCGCCGTTCGGCTCTATTTCGGCCCAGCCAAGACTCCTGAAGACCAACCTAAGATCCCTCCTATACCCTCCATAGGCCTATCCGCTCTCCTGGCGCTCGTTCCGGCTCTGGGTCTCTTGCTCTGGATGACGGTCGTCGCTCCGGACACACAATGGCCCGAGTTGTTCGGGATTCCTATCTCGACCCTGATCGTGGCGGCGCTCCTCGTACTCGCCGGAGCCCTGTCATGGCGCGATAGCCGTCCGACGGTCCCTCCTTCACACTCCGATCGGGCAGAGAGTATGGTCGGACGATTCCTTTTCCAGGCGGCGCTAGTGGTGGTATTAAGCGCGATTTTGGCCCGAGGATATTTGGGACCAGTGCTCTACGATTGGCCTTATCTGAGAGGTGGAGACCAGTACAACCACGGGGTGCAGGCGAACGAGATGCTCGCGGTGGGGCACTTCGACGGATTCCTGGTGTATCCACCCGGTTTCTCCACGATCACCGCGATCATCTCGCGGCTCTCCGGGCTGGAACCTTTAGAAATCTTCCCCGTGCTAGCGCCCGCCCTGATCCTGCTGCCAGCCGTGGCCTGCTACTCGCTGGCGAAAGACTTGTGGGGCCGATGGGCCGGATTGGCCGCTGTTACTTTCTCCGGACTCCTGCTCAACGGCGTCTACGAGAACATCGCGGATGCCCGCTATCCCAACCTCGTCTCGGCACAGTTTCTGCTCATACTGGTGGTCGCAGCCCTGATCCGGCTCTACCGCTCCCCAGAACCCCGCCCGGCCCTCGTACTCGCCTTACTGGGCTCTTCAGTGGTCCTTTATCATTCGGTCGGCACCTTCTACACGGTGCTGCTTCTGGCCCCGGTTGCGACGCTATTTGTTCCACTGTGCCTGATCCTCGAACATCGCCGTCGGGGTATCGCGTTGTTCCTCTCTATGACACTTCTAGGATTCCTCTCCGTTGTGTACGCCTGGGACACCTACGATCTGGGGAAACTTCTCGGGGGACTCCTAACAGGCACAGAGACCGGAGCCGGCGGTGAAGCTGTCTCCATTGTCGTCGGCACCCAACCGGCATTTCCACTCGCCGGTCTGCTGGAGCGAGTCTCGCCGGCTGTATTCCCTTTCGCGCTTCTAGGTTTGCTTCTATTGTTCGTACCGGGAACGACGACGAGAAACCTTCCCGCGTGGCTCTCACGAATTACATTGCTACTGTGGTGCGGAATCTTGTTCGCCGGTAGCCGCACCGCCCTGAGCGCCTTCCCCCAGCGCTTCGAACGTGATTTGGGCGTACCCCTCTCCGTGCTCGCAGCCCTGGCACTGGTTGCCGTTCTAAGCTCCCTGTCGGTTCACACCTCCGAGCGCAGACTCCCGGCGAGGGCAGGGGTCACAGTAATAACCGCCGCTGCTGCGGTTCTCGCACTGTCCCTGATCGGAACGCAGGCGTGGGC
>JBARZO010000586.1:0-2316 GCA_049650165.1 Rubrobacteraceae bacterium | reverse complement strand
CAATAGAAGGCTCCGCGGTAGAGATCACCCGCGAGGAACACAGGGGAGAGATACACGCCGCTGACTGGCCCCGGTGGGGCAGGATGGGCGGGCTGAGGGTTCTGGAGCTCTACGGCGCGGCGTATTTCAGGCATCTGGCCCGGCTCCGGTGGAACAGAATCACCGCCCACGAACTCGTAAGCATCCGGGAACAGTTGTACCGGACCCGGCAGACCGCAGCCTGAAACAACCGGCAGAGCAGGAGGAAACAGGATGAAAGAAGACGCGCGGCGTTACGTGGTCGTGATCTGCGAGGGCGGCATGATAAGCCACACCGAGGAACCGGAGGGCGTCGAGCTCGTCCACCTCGACTACGACGACCTGGAGTACAACGACCCCAACCTGCGGAGCATGGCAGGCTTTGAAAGGTGCGCGAGTTGCTCCTACGCGAAAGACCTTCACCGCGGTGGATGTTGCGTACTCCGGGACGTCGCATGCTCCGGGTGGGAGTCGACGAGCTTCCTCATTGATGACCGGCCGATGACAGATCTCGAAGGTTACGAACTGGCTGGTTCCTCGGAGGAGACTGCGCCATCAGCTGACGGCGGAGGGCGTGGCATCCGTTTCGGAAACCCTGACGAGTGCGTTGGTATCGGGGCAGAGCGGGCTGAAAGTACCGTAGTGATCCACACCCAGGAACTTGAGACCCACCTCGAACCGGCTTTTCGTTACGAGGCCTATGCCCAACCCCCATGGCTTACACACGGGTCGGGTGGCGTGGTCGGCTACAGCGACGCCTCCGAGGCGGAAGCGGCCAGACAACTAAAGCTAATGCTTCTCGACCTCGGTGTGGATCCCAGCTTCGTCGTACGCGACTCGCGGGGCGCGGTCATCGAAACGGACTAAAGAGTCTCACAAATGTGAGAGAAGGAGGTTTACGCAATGGCGAACTACGGAGGTTACGCGAGAAGCAACTACTTCCGCGTCCGCGACGCGTCGGTGTTCTTGTGCTGGGTCGAGACGTTGCCGGGCGTCGTTGCGCGTAGGGAAGACGGCGACAGAGATCGCTTCGTGCTCCTGGTCGAGGACGGAGACGACGGAGAATGGCCCAACTGGCGCTACTACGAAGACGGGGAGGATGAAGAGGAGATCGACCTCCACGCGGAACTCGCCGCGCACCTGGCCAAGGGGGAGGTCGCCATACTGGAGGAGGTAGGCGCCGAGAAGCTTCGCTATCTGGTCGGCTACGCCGCAGCCGTCAACCATCGGGGCGAGACGCTCTCCGTCTCTATCCACGAGATCTACCAGAAGGTGCGAGAGGCCGGCTGGGGCAACGATGTCTCTGCAACGTCCTACTGACGATCCTGATGGACATGCCCGCGTATAGAACAAGTGGGGAGGAGGAACTGTGAGAACGCTATGGAGGAGTCTATTCGAGGGTAGCCCTGGCGGCTACCTGGGGTTATTCTCGGCGCTCCGACCGGACTCTGGGACCGGCCTCTCTAACTGCCGCTCGGCCTATTTCGAGTACCCGAAGCGGCTCTTGGAGGCCGAGGAATGGTGCCGGGCGCGCTCGGGAGAGGGACGGGAGACGTACTTCTGCGCCCATCTGTTGACGAAGCGGAGGAGGGTCAAGGAGCACGCCGCTCCCGTACTCTCGCTCTGGGCCGACGCGGACGGTTCATGCCTGCCGGACCACTTCCCGGAGCCTACCGCCGTCGTTGAGACTTCACCCGGCCGGCAGCACCTCTTCTGGCGTCTGGGTTGTCCGCTCCCGCCACGTGAGGCGGAGGTCCTCAACCGACGTCTCTCCGGGGCCATCGGGGCGGATCCTTCCGGGTGGGATCTCGGACAGCTCCTCAGGCCTCCCGGAACCCGAAACCGAAAGTACCGTCCGGCCCCTCCCGTCAGGCTTCTGAAACTCACCGGGGACCACTACCACCCACGCGAGCTGGACCTCGCGCTGACGTCGGAAGACCTTCGGGAAGCGACGCCTCGGAGTAAACGTCCCACCCCGGTTCATAGTGCGCCTGACCTCTCTCGGCTCTCCGCCCGTACGCGCCGGCTGGTTGAGCGGGGTAACAGTGGCGAGTACCGGAGCCGCTCGGAGGCGGATTTCGCTGTTTGTCTCGCCATGTTCGGGGCCGGATGCTCGGAGATTGACGTTTGGGCGGTGATGACCGATCCCACCCATGGCATCGCCGCGAAGTACCTGGAGAAGGGCCGCCACGGTGACGCTTACCTCTCGCTCACCATTGGCAAGGCCCGCGCTCTTGCGGGTTCCGCGAGAGCCGGGTCACCGCTCCTGTTCGAAAGATGGCTGGAACCGGAGGAAAG
>JBARZO010000585.1:0-9303 GCA_049650165.1 Rubrobacteraceae bacterium | reverse complement strand
GCCTATGTTTGGATACAGCAGAATGGCGAAGGTCCCCGGAAGAATAAAGAAGAACAAGAACGTCAGCTTCACGAAGCCCGCGAATAGTGAACCCCATCGACCGTGGTCGAGGCTCCTGGCCCCCAGTGTACGCTGGACCACGAGTTGGTTAGTGGTCCAGTAGTACATACCTATAACAACTACGCCGGTAATAAGTCCGGGCCAGGGCAGGTCCGGATTGCCGATAGGCAGGATGAGGCTCATCTTCTCCTCGCCCGCCTGCTCCGAGACGGCTTCCCAAGACGGTATCCTTGAGAGCACCACGAAGAACACAACCGCGCCACCGACCAGAGTGAGGCTGGCCTGTATCGAGTCACTGATCATGACGGCCCCGAGACCGCCGAATATCGTATAGACGGCGGCCAGGGTAGCCAGCACGGCTATCGACACCCACAACGGAATCACGGGGAAAAGTACCTGGACCACGACACCACCCGCATAAAGAGCTGCAGCCATGTCTATAAACATATTGGCGAAGAGGTTGAACCCGGCGAAAGTCAGTTGCGAGCGCACATCGAAACGCTTTTCGAGGAACTCCGGAAGTGTGAAGACCCCGGACCGCAGATAGAACGGCAGAAGGAAGAAGATGAAAACTACCAGGATTACGCTGGTCATCCACTCGTAGGCAAAGACGGAGATACCCTGGGCATAACCGGCCCCGGCGAGTCCTACGTACGTCGCCCCGGACATATTGGTCGCCACGAGCGAGAGGCCGACGAAAGGCCAGATGAAGTTCCTACCACCGAGGAAGTAGTCTTCCGAAGCGTCCTCCTCGTTACCGCTGCCCTTTGGGGCGAGTACGAGCGGAATGATTCGGCTCAGAACGAGATACGTTATAAGTACCCCTATATCAATGGCGGTAATGTCGAACCGCTCAGACATTAAACAACACCTCCCAGTCGCGCCTCTCTCCCGATAGCAATTCCGGAGCTACGTTTCCCGTGTGTTACCCCAACCGCTGTAAAATAAATTGCCTTGTTCGCCGTTACACTTCTCACTTTTTCCCGTCCCCTCTCACAGTTGTTCTACATTTTCCATGTCGTATCCCCCATGACAAGCTATCGTCATATTACGTTTGCCTATAACCTCGCGCAAGAGGTTCGGTCGAAAAACTTACTTTAAATATGAAAATCGCGACATACACAGATTACGCAGGTCAATCTTCGGACGTCTACAACTACCATTTACTAGGAAGATCGCGACGTGGCATCACCATTCAATTCTTCCAGATATTCGAGGACTTCGATTACCGGCACCACATCTCCATACTTAGCGTCCACGTCATACAAATTCGCTTCGTGGGCATCCGGGTTTCGGTCCCCAACCGCCTCTCGCGGCACGACCGGACGGAAACCATACTGCACGGCATCGACCACGGTGGCCCGGACGCAACCGCTCGTCGATGCTCCGGTGACGATCAGGTTGTCTACTCCCGCTGCCGTCAACGCGCTGCCCATGCCGGTCCCGAAGAAACCGGAGGCGAAGAGCTTGTTGAAGACCGGTTCGGTCTCACGAGGTGCGAGGCGGGGATCTATCTCAGCCCAACGGCTACCCGCTTCGAGGACCAGCAAGGCCGGTACTTTTTCGAGGAACGCTGCTGCTGTCAGCTTGTCTGATTCACGGAAGGCTACGGTGGTGAAGACGATTGGAATCTCCGCCCGGCGGGCGGCTTCTAGCAACTTTTGGATCTGCTGTATCGGGGCTTCTAGGTGGCACGCCAGCGGGCTTTCGGGGTCGGTAAACCCGAGGGTCATGTCTATGACGGCGAGCGCGGGGCGACGACCGAAGCCACCCCGCCCACCGAAGCCGCTTATATGGGCCAACGGCTACCCGGTCCCGTTGCGGGAACCGTTCCGACTCTCGCCCAAAACACCCGAGAGCCACTCGTTGAACTCCCGGCGGGTGGTCGCGATGGCGGCGCGTTGGTCTTCGAGGGAAGGTAGCTCGCCGTGGTCGAATTGTTTCAGCTCGCCCCGGCTCTCGCCGATCTCGGACCGTTTGGATTCCGTGGCGCCGGTATCTACTGCGCCGTCGGCCCCGATCACGACGCCGTATTCGACTTGGGCGGAGTCCGCGTCGATCAGGCGCCAGCGCACGTCTTTGGCGACGGCTTCGGGGTCTCGGGCGAGCGGGTCACCCACCCCGCCAGCGCCGGCGGTCTCGAAGATCAGCCGGTCACCCTCATAGACGGGAACGCCACTGACTTTGGAGGGCATCTCAACCATCTCGCCGTCGGCCCGGACGAGGGTCTTTCTGGATGGCGAGCCCGGTTTTCCACCGGCGACACCGTAGGGGAACGTGGCGGCCCGGTCGTCCTGGTAGGTTACGCTGCCGTCGGTCAGGAACTTGTAGACCTTCTTTATGCCGCAGCCGCCGCGGTTCTCGCCCGCGCCGCAGGTATCCGGTCGGACGGAGTATTCTTCGACGATCATGGGGTAGTAAGTCTCCATGTACTCCGCCGGGACCGCCATAAACTCCGGCCACCAGGAATGTCCGTCCAGGCCGTCCTTGCCGGGAATGGCGGGGATGCCGCCGTATAAGATCTCCATTGTCTGGAACGGTTCGCCACTCTCCTTCACGCCGGAGTAGACGAAGTTGGGGCTCGTTCCGTAGGAGCCGGAGACGTTGAAGCCGATGGCTTTGGCGTAGACCGCGCCGAGCACGTCGAAGAGTCGGGCCATTACAACGAGTCGGTTGCTGAGAGGGGCTGGTTCCTTGGGGCGGAGGACGGAGCCTTCCGGGATGCTGACTTTGATGATGTCCGCGTATCCGTCGTTAAAGAGGATAGTTGGGTCGACGGCGGAGATCAGGAACACACCCGCGAACATCTGGAACATCTCTTTGTTGAGCAAGAAGTTGACGGGACCAGGCACTTGATCGTCAGTTCCGGCCCAGTCGAGATGCAAGGAGTCGCCCTCCCGCCACATCGCCAACTTCAGCTTGATGGGACCGTTTCCGAGGCCGTCGTCGTCGGTGTAATCCTCGAACTCGAACCGCTGGCCTTCGGGAATTAACTGCTGGATCAGACCAATAATGCTCGTCCGGGTCCGGTCGAGCAGCGCGTCGCACGCTTCGAGATACGTGTCCTTCCCGAAACGGTCGCAAATATCTTTCACCCGCTGGGCTCCGGTCGCGGTACCAGCGGAGATCGCCATGATGTCGGCCCGAGTCTCGCGGGGAGTCCGCGAGTTGTGGCAGAAGAAGCGCAGCACTTCCTCGTTCAGTTTGCCCGCGTCGTAGAGCTTGACCGGCGGCATCCGCACGCCCTCCTCGAAGATCGAGCGGGCGTCTATCGGGATGGACCCGGCGGTCGAGCCGCCAACGTCCATGAGGTTGCCCCACTGCAGGGCGTACCCGATATGGTCGTCGGAGTGGAAGATCGGTCGTACTAGAAGAATGTCCGGCAGGTGACTCGTGGAGCCTTCCATCATGTACGGGTCGTTCAGGGCGATAACGTCGCCGTCTTGCAGCTCTTCGACTTTATACGGAGAGTTTTCCAGAACGGTATCGACGGGGCTGCCGAATTGGCCCACGATCATGCGTCCTTTTTTGTCCGCGATCATTGGAAACTCGTCGGCCTGCTCCCGGATGATGGGGCTAACGGCGGTCGTTACGAGCACCCGGTCCATCTCGTCGCGGATGTTCTTTAGGGCGCTCTCGATGATGTCCAGGGTTACGTGGTCGATATCGTGGTCGCGGACGAAATCCGGCTTTGTCTTTGTGTCTACCATCTCTATGCCTCCTCTATCCTAATGTTCCCGAATCGGTCCACGGTTCCAGCGTATCCCGGCTCCAGGACCATCGTCGTGTCGTCCTGGGCCACGATGGCGGGACCGGAGATCACATGTCCCGGTCTCAAAGCCCCGCGGTCGTAGATGGGCGATTCCATCCACTCCCCGCCGAAGAAAACCTGCTCCTTCCGCAACTCCGCCGCCGATGCGTCCGGACCCGAACCGTTCTCGCTCTCCGTGAGAGTCACGCCCTTGATCGTGCCGCGCCCAATGACCCGGATCGTGGCGATCTCCAGCGGCGAGTCCGGTAGCTCGAAGTTGTAGCGTTGGCTGTGGGCTTCCTCGAATTGCTTGCGGAGGAAAGTGCTGTCCTCGCCGGAGATATCGTCCAGCTCGAAGCGACACGGGATCTGGATGTTCTGCAAGTAGTACCGGCAGTCCGCGTAGAGATCAAAGCGTCGCTTATCCTCATCCACTCCCTCCCCATCCAGCCACTCGTTCGCCTGCGACATCAGAGTTTCGACGCGGGATTTGAGTTCTGTGGCCGGTGTCTCCTCCGCTATTTTGAGGTACGTCTCCGGGAATTCGTTCTGGATGTCCGAGGAGAGGAAGCCGAACGCGCTCATTACGCCTGGTGTCGGCGGGATGATAACGGAGCGGGATCGGATCAGTCGCCCAAGAGCATTGGCGTGCATCGGCCCCGCACCCCCGAACCCAACCAACCCGAACTCCCGGGGATCATGGCCGCGCTCGACGCTCACGACGCGCAGTGCAGCGTGCATATTCTCGTCCACGATCTCCACGATAGCCTCAGCCGCCTCCTCGACGCTCATCCCGAGCGGCTCGGCGACCGTCTGAACCGCCTGTCTCGCAGCCTCCTCATCGAGGGCCATCGTCCCCCCGAGAGCGACCCCCGGCGGAATGCGGTGCAACACTACGTCCGCGTCGGTCACGGTCGGAGCTTCGCCACCGTTGCCGTAGCAAGCCGGTCCAGGGTCGGCGCCCGCGCTCGCCGGGCCGACCTGCAACGCGCCGCTCGCGGAGAGAAACGCGATGGAGCCGCCACCCGCCCCGACGCTGTGGACATCGACGGACGCCGCCTTGAACCGGAAATATCCGAGGGACATCTCACGGCGGATCAGGGTTTCGCCGCCCAGACAGAGCGAAACGTCCGTGGACGTGCCGCCCATATCGAAGGTCAGGATGTCGGGGACTTCGATCTCCCGCGCCAGATACGCGGACCCGGTAACGCCCCCCGACGGCCCGGAAAGCGCGATCTGAATAGGCCGCTCGGAGACCGCCTCCGTGCTCATCGCCCCGCCATCCGAACGAACAATGGAGAGCGAACCACCGAACTGCTTCTCGGCGATGGACGTCTCGAAGTTTCTCATGTACGTCATGGTGCGGGGCTGAACGGCGGTGTTTACAACCGTCGTCAGGGTCCGCTCGTATTCACCATACTCCTGCCCGATATCCGAGGAGATGGAGACGGAGAGGTCCGGGTACAGCTCGCGGGCAATGTCCCGGACGCGGCGTTCGTGATCCGGCTCCACGTAGGAGTTGAGGAAACCAATCGCCAGGGCTTCGATGCCGCGCTCAACTAAACTTTCGACGGCTTTGCGCACTTCGTCCTCGTCGAGGTCTTGGATCACCGCTCCATCCGCCCCGATCCGCTCGCCGATGCCGATAGTGTCGGTCGGGTCCGCTGGCGGGTCCGGTTTCTGGAGCGCCATCCAACCGTACAGCGGTCCGGGGGTCCAGGCGCGGGCGAGGTAGAGCATTTGCTCGTGGCCCTTTGTAGTCAACAGGCCGACACGGGAGCCGGTATTCGTAAGGATCATGTTGGTTACAACGGTCGTCCCGTGAAAGAGCAGGTTGAGGTCCGTAAAGCCTATCCCGACCTTCTCACACACACTCTCGATCCCGGTAACCACACCTTTGGACGGATCTTCAGGAGTTGACAAAACTTTGCCCTCCGTCAACTCGCCAGTCTCCTCGTTAAAGACCAGCACATCCGTGAAAGTGCCTCCTACATCTACCGCTACGTTATAAGCCATCTTGCTCCTCTCGCTCTTGGGCTTCGGTTGTCGGGTTCGTGTTGTCCGGCGTAGGTCTTCGTGGGTTCGTGATGGGTGTCGTCATCCTGCTACCGCCTCGAAGACGCCTGCTTTGTAGACCTGTCCCGGCAACTCTTTGCCGAGTTGTTCCGAGAGCCAGACGGCTACTTCGATCAGCTTCGTGAGGTCGATGCCGGTCTCGTGACCCATGCCGTGCAGGGTGTAGACGAGGTCTTCGGTGGAGATGTTGCCGGTGGCGCGAGGGGCGAACGGACAACCGCCGGTTCCGCCGACCGACGCATCAAGGACCGTCGCGCCACTCTCGACGGCGGCTACTGCGTTGGCTATGCCGGTGTTTCGGGTGTCGTGGAAGTGGCAGCCGGTGGTTGTGCCGTGTTCGGCGACGCCTTCTACCAGTTCGCGGACCTGGGTAGGGACACCGACTCCGATTGTGTCGGCCAGGATGATCTCATCGGGTTGAGAGTCGGCGACTCGGGCGGCGATGTTGAATACGTGATCCGGTGCAACCCGACCCTCGAACGGACAACCAAACGCCGCGCTCAACGTAATAGAGACCCGAACCCCATCCAACCGCGACCGCTCAACAAGCCGTCCCGCCAAACCAATAGCACCCTCAACCGTCGTATTCTGGTTCTTGGCCGCGAACGTCTCCGTAACCGGAAATGCGTAGCGGACTTCATCCACGCCAGCTTCGACCGCACGCTCGTAGCCGCGTTCGTTCAGGATGAGCCCGGCGTAGGTCGTATCCGGGTTGCGCTGTATCTTTGTCATGACTTCTTCGGCACCAGCCATCTGCGGCACGCGTTTCGGGTTGACGAAGCTCGCCGCCTCGACTCTCTTTACGCCCGCCGCCGCGAGCCGGTCGCATAGTTCAGCGCGAGTCGCGGAAGTTAGAGTTTTGTCCTCGTTTTGTAGGCCGTCGCGGGGACCAACGTCTACTATATCGACGCGCATTAGATGGTTCCTCGCTCGTGCAACTCGGCGAGTTTTTCCGCATCCAATCCCAGAACGTCGCCGTAGATCTCCTCGTTGTGTTGGCCGAGAGCCGGGCCGGTCCAGCGGATTTCTCCGGGTGTATCCGACAGGCGCGGGACGACGTTCTGCATCGGGAAAGCCCCGATCTCCGGGTCTTCGACCGTAACGACGTTCTCGCGGGCGGCATAATGCTCATCCTCGACCATGTCCTTCGCCGTAAAGACCTTCCCACTCGGTACACCGGCTTCGGCCATCGCTTCCAGCACTTCTTCGACGCTCCGCTCGCGGGTCCAGGCGGAGATTTTCTCGTCCAACTCGGCCATGTTCTCGCCACGGGCGTGATGCGTGGCGTATCGGTCTTCCTCGGCCCATTCGGGATGTCCTACAGCCTTCGCCAGACGGGTAAAGACGGTATCCGCATTACCGGCGATCAGGACGTAGTCGTCGTCCTTCGTAGGATAAATGTTGGACGGCGCCACGAACGGCAGCACGGTCCCGGTACGGCCCCGGATGTTATCCGCGAGCACGTACTCGGGGATGGTGCTCTCCATCATCGCGAGCACCGCCTCGTAGATACCGACATCCACGACCTGCCCCTCGCCACCGTGCGCCTCTCGATGGTACAGGGCGGTCAACGCGCCCAACGCCCCGAAAGTCGCGGCAAGCGAGTCACCCAAAGAAACACCGGTGCGAGGTGGTGCTTGATCCTCGAACCCGGTAACGTGCCGGATGCCCCCCATCGCCTCGCCTATCGACCCGAACCCCGCACGCCCACTGTACGGCCCCGTCTGCCCGTAGCCCGAGACCCGCACCATCACCAGTCCAGGATTGATACTCTTCAGCTTCTCGTAACCCAGCCCCCACTTCTCCAAAGTTCCGGGGCGGAAGTTCTCGACGAGGATATCTGCTTCCGAGATCAGGCTGCGAGCGAGTTCCTGGCCTTCTTCCTCGCGCAGGTTCAGCGTTACGGATTTCTTGTTGCGGGCGATGATCGGCCACCACAAGGTGCGGCCTTCTTTCCGATGACGGCCCCACACGCGCATAGGGTCGCCCTTGCCGGGCGGTTCTATCTTTATGACTTCCGCCCCGAAATCCGCGAGAAGTTGGCCGCAGAATGGTCCCGCAAGCAAGCTTCCCATCTCCACGACGCGGACACCTTCGAGGGGGCGGGCGCCGTCTGTAGGTTCGGTCAAATCTTGACTCCCTTTCGGTCGGTCTCAAGGGCTTGGATCACGAAGTCCCGCCCCTCGTAGACGTGCTCGCGCATGATGATCTCCGCCCGTTCGCCGTCTCCGGCTTCGAGCGCACCAAGTATTTGACGGTGATAGTGGTTCGAGACCATTCGTTCCTGCTTTCCGTACCAGAAAAACGCCTTAAAGACGAGCGGTAGTTCGATGGTGCGACGGATCATGCGGTCCAGCCGATGGTTTTTGCTGGCGACGACAATGGTGCCGTGAAATTCGTTGTTGAGTTTGACGAGCAACCTCGTCTCCTCTTCGCGCTCATCCATACCTCGCTCAGAGAGTCGCTCCATCTCTTCGGCTACGCCCCTCAGGGTCGCCATCTCCCGCTCGTCGATACGCTCGGACGCCCGGCGCGCAGCGTGGCCCTCCAGTACAGCCCTCAGGTCGTAGATATCCCAGACTTCATCGATGCCGAACGAGCACACCATTGCACCCTTGTTCGGCTTTATCTCTACGAGCCCTTCGGCTTCGAGCACGGTGAGCGCCTGGCGGATAGGCGTCCGACTAACTCCTAATCGTTCCGCCAATTGCTCCTCGATCAGACGCTCCCTCGGACCATACTCGCCGTCCAGGATCAAACGCCGCAGCCGTTCGAATACACCCGGTGAATCTGTACTCGCCTCACTCCTCGAAATAGCATCCATAAAATTCCTCAACCCTTTCCGCAACAGCTTTATAGACTGTTTGTATACAATCTTAGGGATGCCGGCGCCTTGTGTCAAGTCTGCCAATAAGTAGGCTTCGGAGATGCGTGTATCAGGGGTGATTTTCCAGCGTAGTAGAATAGAGCTATTAGCTTGTGCGTCGGAAAGGGACGACATGCCTGTTTTCGAGAAGCTAGACGAGCACCGATACGAGCAGCTAGTTTTCTGTCACGATAAGGCTACGGGATTGCGGGCGATTGTGGCTATCCACGACACGACGCTCGGACCGGCGCTGGGAGGCTGTCGGATGTACCCTTATGCAACCGAGGAAGAGGCTGTTGTAGACGTATTGCGGTTGGCAAGGGGAATGACTTACAAGGCCGCCGCGAGCGGCCTGAACCTTGGCGGTGGAAAGTCAGTAATCCTCGGGGATCCAAACAGCGACAAGTCCGAAGAGTTGTTCCGCTCTTTCGGACGCTACCTGGAGACCTTGGGCGGTAGGTACATCGTGGCCGAGGACGTTGGAACTTCGACCGAAGACATGGAGAATATCCGCATCGAGACCTCCCACGTAGTCGGCGTGGATATTACG
>JBARZO010000584.1:0-3053 GCA_049650165.1 Rubrobacteraceae bacterium | reverse complement strand
TTTCTCACCTGTGCCTGAGTCAGTGCTCCCGAATCTTTGTCCGCTGAAAGAATGCTGTCCAGAATACCAACCAAACCCGCTACGTGGTCCCCTTTGTAGGCAGCCCTTGCCTGGCTTTTGTATTGCTCTTCTGCCTCGGCAAAGCCCCTCTGTTGTGACGCTAGCACGCCTTCGAGCTCGTCTGTTTGCTGGGAAAGATCCTGGCTCCTGGCGATCGCGCCGTCCACCTGCGTCTGTGTCTCTTGGAGATCCCCCCCAACAGCAGATATTTCCTGCACCTGCTGCGATAGTTGAGAATCCTGAGCTTGGGCTTGCGCTTCGAGACCAACTATATCCGCATCCACACTGGTGACGGAACTTTCAGTCTGAGCCTCGGCCAATCCAGAGGAAAACAGGATCAGGATTAGCGTTCCAGTCAACCCTATGTACCTCACCTATACCTCTTTCCGACTATGCTCTAGAGTCACCCCTACCAGAATCCGCGAGAATGAATCGTATACTACGCCCAGCCAAAGCGCATCCCCCAAATGGGCTAACTTTCAGAGCAATAAGCTGAGTTGTTGTTACTTAAGTCACGAAAAACATTGCAGTCTACTGTTGAGTGTCATCGTTGACCAAGAGCGCCACGAGTGCTTCCAGCTCTTCTGTTTCGCGGAACCGGATCTCGATTTTCCCCCCTCGCCGGTATGGTTTGACCTTGGCCTTTAATCCGAGAGCTTCCTGTATGGCTCGCGAAGCCGCTTCGAATTCCTCCGGGTCTTCGTTCTTTACACTCTCTGTGCTGTCCGGGGTTTGCTGCTCCGGAGGCTCTTTGGCTCGTTCTCTGACCAACTCTTCAGTTCTTCTTACGGAGAGTTTTTCGGCCTTTATCCTTTGCGCCAGTATCTGCATCTGCTCTTCGTCCTGCAGACCAAGTAGCGTCCTCGCGTGGCCCTCGGTTAGGCTGCCTTGTAGCACGAGATCCCGGACGCCCGCCGGCAACTGCGCGAGTCGTAGCGTATTCGTGACGGCTACGCGACTCTTGCCCAGCCGGTTGGCGAGTTGCTCCTTGGTGAGTCCAAACCCTTCCATAAGCGCCTGATAGGCTGCGGTGGTCTCTAGCGGATTCAAGTCCTCTCTCTGGAGGTTCTCCACTAGCGCCAGCTCCATACTCTCGTTATCCGCCGCCTGCCGGATCAGAACGGGAACGCGGTCTAGACCCGCCTCCTTGGCCGCCCTCAGCCTCCGTTCGCCGGCTATGAGCTCGAACCCTGTCTCGGTAGACCGGACCACGAGCGGTTGGAGAATTCCAACCTCCCTTATAGACGCCGCGAGCTCCCTTATCCCTGACTCCGGGAAGGTGCTACGGGGCTGATTGGTATTTGGCCTTACCGCTGAGACCGGTATCTCTTCGAACTTGAGTCCCCCGACGCTCTCCCCTGTTGCTATGAGGGCCGACAGTCCGCGTCCCAGGCCTCTTCTACCCACGACTCATCACCTCATCGGCGATCGCCGCGTAGGCCTCGGCTCCGGCGCTCTTTGGAGCGTACAGTGCTACCGGCAGCCCGAAGCTAGGAGCCTCGCTAAGCCGGACATTACGCGGCACGAGAGTCTGAAACACCTGCTCCCCGAAGAAAGAGCGCACTTCCTCGGCTACTTGATGGGCTAGGTTGGTACGTGGATCGAACATAGTCAAAAGAACACCGCCTATCCGGAGACTCGGATTCAACTCTTCCCGGACCATCCTTATGCTCCGCATTAGTTGTGTGAGACCTTCTAGAGCATAGTATTCACACTGTATTGGGATGAGCACCTCATCTGCCGCAGTGAGAGCGTTTAATGTAAGGAGATCCAGGGACGGCGGGCAGTCCAGCAACACCCGATCGTATAATCCCTCAGGAAGTTTGTCTAAAGACCTCGTGAGCTTGTATTCCCTGGCGAGCGCAGACACTAGCTCCACTTCAGCACCTACCAGGTTTATGCTCGAAGGCGCTACATGTAGGCCTTCGATATTGGTATCCACAGCAACATCTTGCAAAGGTTTGCCTTCTAAGAGTACGTCATACATACACCCAGAGCCTTCCCCCTCGGATACACCCAGCCCACTGGTGGCGTTCGCTTGGGGATCCATATCGGCTACGAGTACCTTCTCCCCCTTGCTAGCCAGGTAAGCGGCCAGGTTTATAGCCGTGGTACTCTTGCCCACCCCACCCTTCTGGTTCACTATGGCTACCACGGTCCTCACCGCCGGCATCTTAGCACGGCAGATCGTCGCAGTCTCTCTCTAGCTGTTCCCCAAGGGGTTCTTTTTCGGAACTCCTGCACGACGCGGGTATTCCATCGGCGTCTCTTCCACCTTACCCATCACCACCAAACACCGGCGCTTTGCTGGCAGCTCCGGGATAAATTCGACTTCTATAAAGTCAGAAATTTCTGCCCCCAGCACTTTTGCAGCTTTCCTACCCGCCTCGATCTCATTCTTGTCGGGCGCCGCTTTCATGGCTACCAAACACCCCCCTTTTCTAACCAGGGGCAAGCAATACTCACAAAGTGTAGAGAGCGGCGCCAGGGCACGCGCCGTTGCCACATTGTATTTCCCCCTATACGCCTGCTCGTGTCCTAACGTTTCGGCACGCTCGTTCACTACCTCCGTACCATCCAAAGTCAACTCTCCCACAACCTGCTCCAAGAAACGGGCCTTCTTGCCGGTTGCTTCTACAAGCGTTAGGGCTAGATCTGGCCGCACAATCTTTAGCGGAATTCCCGGCAAACCGCCACCTGATCCAATATCCACCAACTCCCTCTCCCGCCGCACCGACTCGCTGAGCAAGCAACTCAAAGAATCTAGTACGTGATCTATTAGCAACCGTGACGCATCCCGTGTACCAACGATATTGGCTTCCCGGTAATCCCCCAGCTGACGCGCGTACCTCAACAACACCTCAGACTCATTGTTTCCAAGCCGAACACCCCAGGCCTCCGCCTGCCGTTTTACTATTTCCACTTCGATCACAGCTATCGTTTCACGTGAAACAAGCTGGCAGCGTCGAAAAATAAGACCGCCCCGAACCGGA
>JBARZO010000583.1:0-4521 GCA_049650165.1 Rubrobacteraceae bacterium | reverse complement strand
GGTCGCCGCCGACAAGAAGCTCGTAAAACCCGTCATGGTAGAGCTAGACATCCCGGAGGGAGTGGAGCTGGTTTCCGGCAAACGGGAGACGGAGCTGGGGCATCTGGCAGGGCGGTCGGCGCTTTTGGGCAACCGGTGGAAAGACCCGACCTTCTTTAACGGCCTGCCTTCAGACTATGCCCGCCGCGTGGAGTGGGTCGTGGGCGGCGAGGGTTCCGTCGGTGTCGAGGTTAGGAGCGAAAAGGCCGGTATCGTCCGTTTGGAGAGTGAGTAGCGTCGGGCGCTAGTTCAGGTCCGTGATCCGGGCCGCCGTCCACACCTCTGTGTCGGAGGTGATGTAGTCGCCCCGCCACGATACGCCCTTCAGCCGGTCGAAGAGCCGGGCGGCCTCGATCGGGTCTTCCATACCAATCTCGGCGCCGAGGGCTTCGATCTCGTCGCGGGTGATCCGGGCGGGCACGTCGTCTAGCCGCTGCTTGAGCGCTTCACGCATTTTCCCCTGATACTGCCGGTCGAAAGTTTGCCGACGGTAACGTCCATTCTTGATCATGACTCACCTCCTTCCGAGAGTTCTCGTGTACAGTTTGCAACCTCTTCGGGATAAAAAATGTCGGATCGCACACTAACTAGAACTGCTCTAAAACCTCCAGTACCGCTTCTACCGGACGCTCCCCCTGATAGAAGCCGGCTATGTAAGAGTCCCTGTCTATGATTACGATTGCGGCGGCCCGGTTGGTTCTACGAACACCGTAGCTCCGGCTCACCCGCCCGCCCCAGTCCGGCAGGATGACTACGTATTCGGCAGGGTCCGTATCTGTCGGTAGCTCAGCGGCGGCTTGTTCGTAAGCTTGGTTCAGGACGAGCCCTACTGTCATCCAGTAGACCGGCGGTACGATGGAGAGGTCTATGACGCTTGCGACGAGGACTTCCTCGGGGTTCGGGTAGCGTTCGCGGACGGCCCGGTTGATCTCCCGGGCCGTCGGGGCCGTGCCCTGGAGGTGGAAGATCAGGACTACAGGCCGCCCGTCGTTTCCCCGAAGAGTGACCCGCCGCCCGGAACCTGAAGCGAGCAGACTGAAGTCGGGCGCCCGGTTCTCACTCTCCGTCCTCTGTTCCACGGTTACTCTAACTCCTCTTCTTTTTGACTCCCAAACGGTTCCGGGCGCTGTCGAGCACCGAGTACGCCACCGGCACGACCAGGAGCGTCAGGAAGGTCGAGGTGGTAAGACCGCCGATAACCGGTATCGCGAGGCTGCTGGAGATCAGGGTGCTCCCGCCTCCGATACCCAGGGCCAGCGGGAATAGCGCCCCGATGGTTACCAGCGCCGTCATGAGGATCGGGCGCAAGCGGGCGCGACCGGCTTCGACTATCGCCTCGTCCAGCGTCTCGTGCTCGTCTTCGGCGTTTATGACGAAGTCGATCAGGAGGATGGCGTTCGCCACCACGATCCCGATCAGGAGCAGCACACCCAGCAGCGCCGGCACGCTCAAAGCGGTTCCGGTCAAGAGCAGCGCCCCGAAGGCGCCGACGGACGTCAGCGGTATGGACAGGAGAATGACCAACGGAATGAGCAGCGACCGGAAGAAGACCACCAGGATCAGGTAGACCAGAGCGACAGCCACCACGATGGAGAGCAACAAGTTCCTGAAACTTTCGGCGATGTCCTCCGACTCGCCCCCGGTGCTAGCTTCCACGTCGCCCGGCAAGTCGAGGTCGTTTAGCGTGGACGTTACCTGGCTGGAGACACTGTTGGAGTCCTGAGAGGTTATCGTTCCGGTCACGGTTACCGCCCGGTCCCCGTCGGTGCGGCTTATGGCCGCCGGGGCGTCTACTTCCTGTACTTCCGCGACGTCCCCGAGGGTCGTGTCGGCCCCGAGCGGCAAGCCCCTAACCTGTTCCAGGGAGTCGACCGAGCCCTGGGGGACCCCCACGGAAACCGGGGTGTCGCCGAGCGTGAGTTCGCCTTGGTCGCTGAGCAGTACGCCCAGGGTCTGCGAGACGCCGGTCGGGGAAAGTCCGGCCGAGGAGATCTTCTCGTCGTCGAGTTCCGCGTTCACCTCGGGCGCGCCACCGGATAGGTTACTCTGGACGCTCGTCAGGTCGTCGTTGTCGGAGAGCTCGTTGACAACCGTTTCGGAGGCTCTCCGCAGCTCCTCCTTGTTTCCGTTCGTGATCCTCACTTCTAGCCCGCCGGACGGTGGACCCTGATCCTGTACGTCCACCTGGAAGTCGCTCCGGCCGTAGAGGTCACGTCCCTCTTTTTCGAGGCGGTCGACGGTAGCGTCCACGCTGGCGTCTTCCTTGACCACCACGAACGCCTGGGCGGCGTTGTCGGAGCGGTTGCCGCTGGGATCAAAGTTGTCATCGCCCCCGATGGAAAGTTGATGATTCTCGACGCCGCGATCGTCGAGCATGAAGTCTTCGAAAGGCTTCACTTCATCCGCCGTCTCCTCGGCAATAGTGCCGGTCGGAAACGATACGTCCGCGACCAACAGCCGGGCCTCGCTCGGCGGGAAGAAGCTGACGGCGAGGAAGGGTATGGCGGCCAACCCGCCGACAAAGACGAGCAACGCCAGCACGAGAACCACCGCCCGGTTCCGCAGGCTCCAGCGCAGGGTGGGCGTGTAGATGCCAACCAACCACCCGTCGCTCTCGCCGCTTTCGCGAGAATCCCGGTCTTCCCGGTGGTCTGTTTCGGTTTCATCGCTAGATCCGGCGTCCGGCTCGTTCTGGGTCGGGAGGAACAGGAACACCACGAGTCCGACAGCCAACAACGCCGCCAGAATTGCAGCGGTAATGAGCAGGGCGGTCGAGTCGAGCAGGGTTTCCGGATCCAACGCGCCGGCCAGAATGGCGATTGCGGCGGCGGCGACGCCCGCCAGAACGAACGCGGCGATACCGAGGACCATGCGTAGAACCCACCTGCGGCCTCCGCCGCCTCCACGGTTTGAGGACCTGCGGGAAGTACGGCGGTTCGAGGTTTTCTCTTTCTTGTGTACACGCTTAACGAACAAGCTGACCAACACCGGAATGATGGTTACGGCCACGATCAGGGACGCCGCCAACGCGAAGGCGACCGTCAGAGAGAGCGGCAGGAAGAACTCGCTGACGATGCCGCCGACGAGCCCGAGCGGCAGAAACACCGCGATAGTCGAAAGGGTGGAAGAGGTGATCGCGCTGGCGACCTCCGTGGTTCCCTTGAGGGCGGCCTCTTCGGGTTCGTATCCCTCCTGAACGTAACGGTAGGCGTTTTCGAGCACCACGATCGCGTCGTCCACGACCCGTCCGACGGCGATGGTGAGCCCGGCGAGGGTGATGATGTTCAGCGTCAGGTTGTCGCCCCAAGAGAAGAGCAGGGCGGCGAGCACCGAGGTCGGCAACGAGACCGCCGTAACCAGCGTGGCCCGGATGCTTCGCAAAAAGAGCAGGATGATCAGGATAGCAACCGCAGCCCCGAGCAGGGCTTTCTCGACCAACCCGGTGACGGAGTCTTTCACGTCCTCGGCGGAATCGAAGATTATGTTTACCTGCTCGTCTCCAACCTCATCCCGAACTTCACCCAGCGCATCCCGCACGCCGTCCGAAACCTCGACGGTGTTCGCGTCGCCGTCTTTGGTGACGTTCAACCCGAGGCTCGGCTCCCCGTTGGTCCGGGAGATACCGGAGATATTCGACTGTACCTGCTCTACTTCCGCAACGTCCTGAAGCAGTACCGGCTCGGGCGGGGCCCCGCCGGAAGCCTGAGCTTCGGGTGGCGGGGTCCCGGAAGGAGGAGCACCGGTAGCGCCGGCGGGCGGCGCCCCTTCGGACGGCGCGCCGAAGTCTCCTGAGGGCGCACCTTCCGGCGGTGCTCCCGTTGGCGCCGCGCCCGCAGCCCCCGCAGCGCCTATTGGTAGCTGCTTCAAGGTTTCCACGTCGGACAACTGGCTTTCGGCCCGGACCGGGGTGGCGAGTCCGTTTATCCGTACGTCGCCGACGGGCGCGTTTACGTCGGCCCCGCTTATGGCGCCGACTACGGCGTCAGCGGGAAGACCTTTCTCCTTTAGTTTCTCCGTGTCGAGGTTTACCTGGATCTCCTGCTCCGCGCCCCCGACGAGGTCTACGCCGGCGGTCCCGTCCACCTCTTCGAGAAGAGGAACGGCGTCATCCTGGGCGTACTCCGTCAGGTCGGCGAGGCCGCCGTTGTCCGTCGAGAGGGAGATGTTCATGATCGGGAACGAGGAAGCGGACTGTCGGTTTATCTCCGGCTCCGCCGCCTGCGACGGAAGCGCAATGCCATCGAGGGCGCGACGCAGTTCGTCCTCCGCCTCATCTATGTCCGTATCCAGATCGAACTCCACGAGCACTATCGAGAAGCCCTGGGACGAGGTTGACTGGGTAGACTCAATGCCGGCGACGTTCCCTATCGCCGACTCTATGGGCTGCGTCACCTGTTCGTCTACCAGGTCCGGCCCAGCGCCCGGTACGGGCGTCGCGACGCCCACGGCGGGGAACTCTATGTCCGGGAGTAACTCCTGGTT
>JBARZO010000582.1:0-1835 GCA_049650165.1 Rubrobacteraceae bacterium | reverse complement strand
GTAGAGGTGAGTAGGCTCATATTGCCGGAGATCCTGGTAGAGATAGAGGCGGACGCCCTGGTTGGGGAACATCCACCGGCAAACCCAGACCGGGCCTGAGAACAACCCAGCCGTAGAAAATATCCTGATATCTAAAACACTTGCTCTATCCGCAGTGAGTCGAGTGCCTGGAGAAACGCCTCAACCGGCTGAGATCCGGAGAGCGCGTAGCGACCGTCAAAGACGTAGAAGGGAACGCTCGACACGCCGACACGACCGGCTTCTTCTTGGTCCCGCCACACCGCATCTTTGAGACCGTCGCCGGACAGAAAGGCTCCGACTTCGTTGACGTCTAGGTCGGCCCCTTTCGCGACTTCCACCAACTCGGCGTGGTCGTTGAGGTTCGCGCCGTGCGTGAAGTAAGCTTCGAACAGGGCGTTTGCCGTTTCCCACTGGAGGTCGTGTTCTGCGGCGTGCAGGATCAGACGGTGTGCGTCGACGGTGTTCGGGGCGCTCGCGACCCGGTCGAAGTCGAAGTGAATGCCGTCCGGCTCGCCCGCCGCGCTTACATGGGCGAAAGCGGCCCGCATCCGATCCTCGCCTCCGAATTTATCGACGGCGAATTCCCGCCACGGCAGTCCGGCCTCCGGCATCTCGGGACGAAGCTGGAACGATCGCCAACGTCGCTCTACGGGTAGATCCGGGCGTCGGTCGAGTGCCTGTCCCAACCTCTTCTCTCCAACGTAGCACCAGGGACAGACCACGTCGGCATAGACGTCTATGTGAATCACTTTGCCCTCCTTTCCTGCAGTTACGTTGTTAGGGTGACTTTGCCGACGGTGGCCCGGCCTTCGACGGCGCGGTGGGCTTCGGCGGCTTTCTCCAGCCCGAAGGATGGGCCTTCGACGACCTTCAACTCTCCGGAGGGGAGGTAGTTGGAGATTTTCTCCCGCGCCTCTTCGGCGGCGCCCGGGCGGATCCAGGGTCCCCCGTAGCCGCTGACGGTCTGGCCCTGCATGTTTAGTTGCCACATGTCTGGCGGCGCCAGGCCCTCGCCCCCGGCCGCCCCGAAGGTGACGAGCCGACCGAGCGGCGCGAGGCAGCCGTAGGTCTGACCCCCGGCCTCGCCCCCAACCGACTCCAGCACCACGTCCACGCCCCAGCCTCCGGCCGCTTCGAGGACCTCTTCGACCCAGCCGTCTCGCGTGTAGTCCACGGTCCGGTCCGCACCGAGAGACTCCGCTAGGTTCCGCTTCTCGACCGTGCTGGCTGTGCCGACGACCGTTTCAGCGCCCGCCAGTTTCGCGAGCTGTACCGCCAGCGTCCCGACCCCGCCCGCGGCCGCCTGGACCAGAACGCTCTCGCCCGGCTGTACCCGGGCCGAGTCGTGCAGCACGCCGTAAGCCGTGATCCCCTGTACCAGCAACGCCGTCGCCTGCAAATAGTCCACGCCGTCCGGGATTTCCACCAACGAATCCACCGGAACAGCGGCGTACTCCGCGTAACCGCCCGTTCCCAAAACAGCGACGACTCGTGCACCTTCTTCAAATCCTTCGACGCCCTCGCCGAGTTTCTCCACCATTCCACTCACTTCGAAGCCCGGTGTCATCGGCATCGCCGCCGCGTCCGGGCCGTGAAACATGCCCCGCCGTACGCCGGTGTCGGCGTAGTTGACGCCCGCCAGCGCGACCCGTACAAGCACTTCTCCCGGTCCCGCCTCCGGGGTGTCTACTTCCTCCAACTTCAAAACCTCCGGTTCGCCCGGTTCGTGCATTCTTATAGCCTTCATAATAAGCTCCCTCTAGTAGCTGACCATCGGCTTTTGGCCGAGGAATTCGTCACTCTCCGCCTGTCGC
>JBARZO010000581.1:0-2076 GCA_049650165.1 Rubrobacteraceae bacterium | reverse complement strand
GCCTATTCGCAAACCCCAGAGCGTGACGCCGAGTTTTCTACCATGTCTGGCATGCCCATAAAGCCTCTCTACACCCCGGAAGACGTAGAGGGCTCCTACGACGAGAAGCTGGGCTACCCAGGCGAGTACCCTTATACTCGCGGCGTCTACCCGAACATGTACCGAGGCAGGCTGTGGACGGTGCGGCAGTTCGCCGGGTACGGTGATGCCGCCGAGACCAATCGGCGTTTCAAGTACCTGCTGGAGCACGGACAACACGGCCTCTCCGTCGCCTTCGACATGCCGACCCTCATGGGCCTTGACTCCGACTCGCCGTTGTCCTTGGGAGAAGTTGGTACAGAGGGCGTCGCCGTTGACTCGCTGGAGGATATGGAGCGTTTGTTCGACGTCATCCCGATGGATGAGGTAACCACCTCAATGACGATCAACGCACCGGCGATGGTGCTGCTCGCCATGTACGTCGTCGCCGCCGAGAAGCAGGGCGTTTCGCCCGAGGCTTTGGGTGGAACGAATCAGAACGACATCCTCAAAGAATATATTGCCCAGAAAGAGTGGATCTACCCTCCCGAGCCATCCATGCGGATTTTCAAGGACATGCTCGTATATTCCACTGAACACATGCCGAAATGGAACACTGTCTCTATCAGCGGCTACCACATCCGGGAGGCCGGGAGCACCGCCGCCCAGGAGCTGGCGTTCACCCTCTCCGACGGCTTCGCCTACGTGGAGGCCGGCATCGAGGCTGGGCTGGATGTGGACGATTTTGCGCCGCGATTCTCGTTCTTCTTCAACTCGCACATAGACTTTTTCGAGGAGATCGCCAAGTTCCGCGCCGCCCGGCGCATTTGGGCGAAAGAGATGAAGGAACGCTACGGGGCGAAGGACGAAAAGAGCCTTCTCATGCGCTTCCACACCCAGACGGCGGGGGTTTCCCTAACGGCCCAGGAACCCTACAACAACGTGGCCCGTACCGCATTCGAGGCTCTGGCCGCCATCCTCGGCGGAACCCAGAGCTTGCATACCAACTCCTTCGATGAGGCGCTCGCACTACCCACCGAAGAGGCCGTCCGCATCGCGGTCCGCACCCAGCAGATCGCCGCCCTGGAGACCGGCGCGACGAACACCATAGACCCTTTGGGCGGCTCCTACTTCATCGAAGCGCTGACCGACGAGATAGAGCGGCAGGCTTACGAATACTTCCGTCAGATAGACGAGCTTGGTGGTGTGATCCCCGCGATAGAAGCCGGCTTCCAGATGCACGAGATCGCCGAGGCGTCCGCCCACTACAACCGCGAGATAGAAGATGGTCGTCGCCACATCGTTAACGTCAACATCTACGAGCCGCAAGACGAGTCGGACGTACAGACGCACACCATAGACCCGGAGATCTCTCGCGAGCAGGTGCGCCGCCTTAAAGATCTCAAATCGCGCCGGGACAACGATCTGGTGGAGCAGCGTCTCAAAGAACTCAAGAAAGCCGCCGTCGGCAAGGACAATACGATGTACCCGATCCTGGACTGCGTACGAGCCTACGCCACCGTGCAGGAGATCTGCGACGCCCTAAAAGAGATCTTCGGGACTTACCGCGAAACGCCGGTTATATAGCCAGAGCAACTCAGCCTACTTTTGTACCGGAGATCCATCTCATGGTGATCTGAGTTAAACAGCCAGGCTACGAAGCCTCGCGCTGCACAATTCTCGGGATACCCTGCAGCGGTCGCCTCGTTCGGACAAACAGACATGCGTTCACGATCGTAGGATCAAGCGGAATATCTGTTCGTGGTGCCCCACCTCACCATCGTCTGGGACAGCGTGGAAGCCGTTCTTCTCCAAGATGCGGGCGGATGCGGCGTTGCCTCGTTTAACGCCGCCGGCCAGAGAATGGATCTTCGTGTGCCCACGAGACCAGCCGATGAATCCCCTTATCAGCTCGGTGGCATATCCTTTTCCCCAGGCTGGCTCGGATAACAGATAGCCAATCCGAATCTCTATGCCACCGGGAACAGAACCAGCATCCGTCTCAAAGAGAATCGTCAGCCCGATTGCCTGACCGGTCGACTTCTCGACGATGAGAAG
>JBARZO010000580.1:0-2604 GCA_049650165.1 Rubrobacteraceae bacterium | reverse complement strand
GGTTTACGCCGGGGATGCGCCTGCCCGTGCGGACGATAACTGTGCCATTGATCTCCTTCCGCAGGATGGCGTTTGGCGAACCCAGATCGCCTTTCTCCGGCGTAACGGTCGCCGCTTTGAGCCCGAGGCCGTGCTCCCGCATCGCCTCGGCGGCTTCGTGGACTATTCCGTTCTCGGTCTCTTGACGGCATCCCAGCGAGAGGTCGTAGCGCTCGAATTCCAGGTCCAGTTGGGTTAGGGACGGGTCGAGGACTCTCAGTCCTTCTTCCAGCAGTTCCTGTCCGGTCTGATCGCCTTCCATGACTACGATGGTCTTTTTGTCCAAGGTCACACCCCGATTTCTGTTTGAAGTTACGACGAAATTATACGCCGGTCGTACTAACGTTCTTGGTGGGCCCGGATCATCTCAACCAGCAACTTCTCCACGCTCTCTCGGTCGGGCCGTTCCGGTAGAGAACTATTGTCGTGCTCTTCCTCAGCGACCCTGAAGAGTTCGGCGGTCTCGGCCTCGATGCTCTCGATGGATCTCTCACCGCGCTTTATGGCTAGCAAGTCCGGGGCGTCTTCCCGGTAAACTTGTAACTCGCCGTCGCGCAGAAACTCTACGCCCATCCGGAGTAGACGTATCGTGTGGGCGGCGTTCTTCGTATCGAAGCCATGCTCTTCTACGAGTGCCTTTCTTTTCTGTCCCATGTACCCCGTTTGACCTTTAAGGGCGTTTCGATGGGCCCGCAGGTTGTTCAGGCTGTACGTTTCATAATCCGGGTGCTTGAATGTTGGGTCGTTGACGGTTCGGCCTTCGCGGAACTGGATCTCCACTCCCACCAACCCGAGTTCCGCTTCGACGGATTCTTTCGGCTTTGCCAGCCGGGTCATCTTTCGGATCTGAGACCGGGCGTAGCCGACGAACGAATGATAAACCTGCCGGGAGACAAAGAGGCGCCGATTTTCGACCAGCCGCGTCCAGGCAGGCGTCTCTAGCAGCACGTGCTCCTCTTCGAGCCAGAGCATACTCAGCAGCGTCGGGTTCGATTTGAGCAGCAGCCGCACGAACTTGCGTAGTTCGTAGCTCACCGTGTCCCATTCGCCCACCCACTTCTCGAATATTTCTTGTCGTCCGAAGCCCAGGTAATGTTCGGTCGGACCAACGAAAACTCCCATGAGATCCTTGTCGTCGATGGAGTTCGGGTCGGAGGATGGCGCGTACGTGCCGTGCGCGATAGAGCCCCGGTAACCGAGGAAGATCATGTCTTCCAGAACCGGCGCCCCGGCACCGTCGAAGATATTCCGTACCTCGTCGTCTAGCCGCATCACATAAACAAGTCTATCAACTGCAGGTTCTCGAACTCCGCCGCAAGGGTGGGGGACAGTTTTTCGCGATCCTGAGTCTCGCCAAGCGTGCCGGCTATCTCCAAAAATGCCGCCACCGGACCGGTCGCCGGGACGTCCCGCCGCTTGAGCGCCGCCATAGACCTGTGCATCTCCGGCTCATCCTCGACGGTGATGAGCACCAGGTTTCCGGCCGCCACGCTACGAACTACCGCAGTCCGGGGCAGAAACGCCACCCCAAGCCGATGCTCGACCATTCTTTTGGCGGCCTCGATGTTGTCGACCTCCATCGTCTTTAGCTCCCGGATGCTCGCGTCCCGGAACATGGAGTGCGTCTGCTCGTAGTAGCTTGAGTCGTGGTCGAAGAGGATGAGTTGCTCCTCACCGATCTCGGCGATGTCCGCAGATCCACGTCGCGTAAAACGGTGGTCCGGGTCCACGACCAGAACCAACTCGTCCTCGTACAACGTCAGGCTTTCTATCTCAGGATGCTTCATGGCCCGGGTCAATCCCAACTGGACCTCTTCCCGAAGCGTCATCTCCAGAATCGCTTCCGAATGCCCGGTTCGAACCGAGATCGAGACTTTCGGATAAGCTGCCGTGAACCGCTCTAGCAACCCCGGCAGGGCGTACGTCCCGACGCCCGGCGACGCCCCGAGTACCAAGTGTCCTCCCGAAGCCCCTTTCAGCTCCGCCACCCGCTGCTTACCTTCCTCGAAGCTGCCGATCACCCGCTCCGCGTGTGGCACGAACTCTTTGCCGGCGTCCGTCAACCGCATCCCCCGGCTCGTCCTGACGAACAGCTGGTCCCCAACCTCTTCCTCCAGACCCTTGATCCGCGCCGTCAGCGTTGGCTGCGTAAGGAACATCTCCTCCGCCGCCCGGCTCACGTTGCCCAACCGGGCCACCGCCAGAAAACACTCTATCTGTCGAAACAACATCTAGATCTCCAACTATAAATTTTCTCTATGGATATGATTCAAGCAAACAATTGGACTAATAGCAAGGGTCTGGCTATGCTACAGCCAGGTTAAACGGACGCTCGAAAGCGAGGCTAGATATGATTCCGGTACAGTACAGAGACCCAGAGACGGAAGAGATCCTGGATCGGCGCTACGAGGAAGAGACGCCGGGGATCGGGACGAAAGTGAAGCTCGGCTTCGGGGAGTATCAGGTGTTGTTCCGGTGGCAGTGTGTCCCGACCTCTTGCATCGTGTACGTTCGACGGGCCCAGCAGGAGTCGCGCGTCGAGACTGCCGCGTAGAAACTTACCGA
>JBARZO010000579.1:0-2235 GCA_049650165.1 Rubrobacteraceae bacterium | reverse complement strand
TGGAGCGGGCCTTCCAGAATTTCGAGGTCCAGGTAGATAGATGCCCCGTCACCAGTTGGTACGTCTAGCACTCGTGCCAAGCGTAGAACCGGCGAGGAGAGTGGTTTTACGGGTTGCGAGGCGTCGTCTCCCAGGATTCGCTGTTCAGGACGAATTCTTTAAGAGCGTCGTTGTCTCCAGCGGCCCCGAGTGCGAGATCCGCGTCCGTAACCGGTTCCCATGAGTGACCGAACGTAACCCGAAAGCCGGCATCCCAGAGTTCGCGTGCCATCTCGCAAACCAGCGAGCTCTGCGTCGAACGGGGGGACGTTAGACGGACCGCGCTGGTTTCGAGTACCGCATCCGTGAGCGCCGCCGCAGACGTTAGCGTGCGGAGAAGGAGATCCAGGGCCGCTTTGAGTTCCTGCTCGCTTAGGGCAATAAGTTCGCCGGCTATAGAGCGTGAAGTTTCATCCGTTCCAGGAGAATCAGTGATCCGAGTCCGCACGCTTTCGGAAAACTTCGGGAGCAGATTGTCTTTGGGCACGTCATCCTGACTTTGCCAGTTCAACGTGGCCCAGACTTCGACCGCGCCTGCCGTACGGGTGATGATTTTGCCGGCAGGTTCTCCGGGAAGCAGTAAGACCCTGGCACGGGTGCCCGTCCCGTTTCTCGTTGCGAACGATTCGAGTCTCTCGTGCGTTCTCAGCGGGCGGCCTGCTCCTCAGCCGGGGCGATTTCTTCTTCTGCCGGCTCATCGCTACGAGTTTTTTTCAGTTCACCACAAGCTGCGACGAAACCGTCGAAGAGCGGCGCCGGACGCAGCGGTCGGCTCTTGAATTCAGGGTGGAACTGGCTCCCGATAAAGAACGGGTGGCCCTCTAACTCCGCTATCTCCACCAACCGTCCCTCGGGGGACGTACCGGAGAAGATCATGCCGGCCTCCGAAAGCGTCTCCCGGTAGGAGTTGTTCACTTCGTAGCGATGTCGGTGGCGCTCGTTCACAAAGTCCGTATCGTCGACCTCGGCGGCCAGGGTTCCCGGCGAGATCCGGCACGGATAGCGCCCGAGGCGCATCGTGCCGCCCATATCGACCCCGACTTGATCCGCCATGATGTCGATCACCGGATGCGGTGTTTCAGGCTCGAACTCCGTGGAGTTCGCCATCTCCAGCCCCGCCACGTTGCGGGCGAACTCGATCACGCCGATCTGCAGCCCGAGGCAAAGCCCGAGATACGGCGTGCCACTCTCCCGGGCGTATCGGGCAGCCTCGATCTTGCCTTCCGTCCCACGATGACCGAAACCAGGCAAAACCAGCACACCATCGACGCCTTCCAGCCGCCGCTTGACCGTCGCCCCATCTGTAAGGCTCTCGGAGTCCACCCAGTCGAGCTCGACCTTCAAACCGTGAGATCCACCGGCGTGACCCAAGGCCTCGACCACGGAAAGATAGGCGTCCTGAAGTTTTATGTACTTCCCTATAATGGCGATTCGCACGGACTCTTTAGCCTCGTGCATGCGACTTACCATGTTCTTCCACTCCGTGAGATCCGCTTTGGGCGCCGGGAGATCCAGCTTTTCGAGCGCCAGATCATCCAGGCCGGCCTCGTGCAAACTCAGGGGGATATCGTAGAGCGTAGGTGAAGTCTCAGCCGGAATTACCGAATCGAACTCCGTGTCGGCGAAGAGTGAGATCTTTCGTCGGATCTCCTCCCCGATAGGCCTGTCCGCCCGGCAAATGAGCACATCCGGCGAGATGCCGATCTCGCGCAGGCGCTGGGCGGAGTGCTGGGTAGGCTTGGTCTTGAGCTCCCCGGCCGCGTCGATGTACGGAACGTAAGAGACGTGGATGTACATGACGTTCTTCCGGCCCACGTCGTTCCGGAACTGTCGAATTGCCTCAAGAAACGGCAGGCTTTCTATGTCGCCGACGGTACCGCCGATCTCGGTGATAACGATGTCTTTATCTTCGCCCAGACGTCCGATGCGGCTTTTGATCTCATTGGTTATGTGCGGAATAACCTGCACGGTCGCCCCGAGATAATCCCCCCTCCGCTCGCGGCTGATGACCTCCCAATAAACACTGCCGGTCGTCACGTTGGAGAGCTTGCCCAGATTCTCGTCAAGAAAGCGCTCGTAATGGCCCAGGTCAAGATCCGTCTCAGCCCCATCCTCTGTGACGTAAACTTCCCCATGTTGGTACGGGTTCATGGTTCCGGGGTCCACGTTTATGTAGGGGTCGAACTTCTGTAGCAC
>JBARZO010000578.1:0-8783 GCA_049650165.1 Rubrobacteraceae bacterium | reverse complement strand
GTTCTCCAGAGAACGTCCCTGTAGGACAGCAGTTTTGCGAGCAGATGCTTCACCTCCTTCAGCACTGTTTCGAATCGCTCCATCTTCTCGCTGGTCAGTGTGTCGTAAGGCACCTTCAAGCTCCTTTCACGAAAGTTTTTCATGCAGATAGCGGCCGAAAATACCTTCCAGCACCTCGACAATTTGTTCCTCCGAACCGGATTCGAAGACCTCACGTTCCGCGGGCCGGTCTACCATCGCGAGCGATATTTCGCTGATAGCCTCCAGGGCTACCGGGGATAGGATCATGGGTGCGACCATCAACAAGCTTCGACGAACTTGCATCAGTACGCCATCCAAACCTTTTGTCGTCAGAGGCTTGTCGAACTCATGTATGGAGAAGGATGGCCGGGGCACCGAGCCGTCGCGGGCGTGAAAAAGGGCGAGTGTAGTCCCTGGCACGCCGACACCCCCGAGTTCTTGTCGCGAGAGGAGACTTTGTTCGAGGCTCCGAGGCTCGTTGACGAGTTCCTTGTCGGCGAGCGAGGCGCACATCATTCGGAACGCCTCCTCCAGTGATCCGCCCGCTTCGTGCCGCACGAGGAACGCATCGTCCACGAGCTCGGCTATAGTCTGCGTCGCGTCCACCATCTGGCGAAATCTTTCCTGGCCTCCTCCGAAGATTTCTAGCGATTCGAAGGCCGCCCGGTTTTCCAGAGGCGCTTCGAGGCTTTTCTCTCTAAGATGGTTCCGGATGCGCTCCACCTCATCTTCGGAGATAAGTGGCTGAACTTGGACGTAAGAATAGCCGGGCGCCGGCAGAGATACTGTAGACACTACCAGATCGAAGTCGTCCAAATTCAACTCCTTGAACTCGAAGAGCGAAGAGTTTTTTATGGTCTGGATCTGAGGAAAAGCCTTCTCCAGCCGGGAGGAAAGCACCCTGGTAGTGGCGATCCCACTGGAGCAAACTACGAGCACAGTACGCGGAAAACTTCCCTGCGCCCGGTCGAGAGCCGCCCCGAAATGCATTACTATGAATCCAACTTCCTCAACCGGGATGTTCTCCTGCACAAACACCTTCTCCGTACCCTGGCTGACCAGTTCGAAGAGCGACGGATAGTCCTCTTTGACGTCTTCGAGGAGCGGGTTGTGGATGCTAAGGTTCTCCCGCAGCCGGTGGATAGCCCTCTCGATGTGGGCAAGAAGACCAGTGTAAAGGAAGCTGTCACCGGCGAGTTCAAACCCGGTCTGATCTTCTACGTAGTGGACCAACGCCTTCACCTTAGAGGCCAACTCAAGGTCTGAGGTCTCGAAGTAGCCCTGGAGGGTATCGTCTTCTCTGAGCTTCGTGCCTCGCAGGTGCATGGTCAAATAGCCGATCTCCTCTTCGGAAACAGCTACGTCAAAGTTCTCTTCGATGCTTTCGGCGAGGTTCCGGGCATAAGCATATTCGTCCGTCTTCTGAAGCCTCTGGAGCATTTCGTCATCCAGGTCGATTTCCCCGCCCTGCAAGCGCCGCTCGACCGCCAGCGCGACATGAACAGTGAAGTCGGCGAAGGCATTGTCAGTTATAGGGTACGGTAGGTCGCGTATCGTGGTTTCGGTCAGAGACTGCACCCTCCGCAGGCGACCCTCATCGATCAGACCAAGCAACTGGTCCGCCATGCGGCCCGCAGATCTTACAGATGACGAGGTTTCGGCTCTCTCTTCGGGCTCTTGAAGATGAGAAAGCAACTCCGTCTCGTCCAGGTTTTGGGAGACCAACTGGCGCATCACCCGGCGGCGATCTCTCTCCGTTCCAACGACTTCGACCCCGTAGCCGCGTTTACGCACCAGGGAGAGTTCTGAATCCGAAAGCGTTTTTTCCACCTCGTCCAGGTCGCGGCTGACCGTTCCGACAGCAACCTTGAGCCGGCTCGCGAGTGCCCGCTGCTTGATCGGGTGGTCCGTCGTGAGCAGTATGCTGAGCAAAGATCTCTGCCGCTCCTCCGGTAGCATCCCGACCGGACGCACCTCGCGAAGGGATTCGAGCGCCTTTTCCCGCGCCTCGGCGTCCCCTTCGACGCTCAAACCTCTGCCCGGTTGCCTTACCAGCGTCAGGCCGTGCGAGTCGAGGAAATCCGAGGCGGGCTGCAACTCGCGGCGAACGGTCCGGGCGCTCACACCAGCGAGCCGGTCGGCGAGGCCGTCAATAGTGAGGCTGTTAGGATAGCGCAATAGGACTTCGATCAGCCTTATTTCCCGAGCTGATAGTCCCGTTGTGCCACGCTCTGCGCCAGACTCAGACCGATGCAATCTCGTCAACAATTCCCTTCAGTTCCCCTTATACGCAGTAGTATAAGCACCTAACTTACCTCTTATCGAGTATACGCTCGTCAGAAAGCATGTGCAATTAGTTATTAACGCTGTTTAGGTATAAGAATTGTGGCCAAAATTAGAGTAGAGACACTGGCTTGCCGGATAGAATAAATTATGAATGAAGGTTGGAAAAGTACAGCCCGACTAAAGTAGAAGACAAACTGCCATAATCTTACATCAACCGTTAGAATTACTGTGACTGTCCTAAGCGCTTCCCCGGCTCCTGTTCGAGCCTGATGACGCTCTTTTCCGGTCTAATGTTCGGCGTTGGAGATGAGGTCAGCCAGAGCTTCTGCCGCCGCCTCTGCATCCTCTCCTTCGGCCCGGATGGTGAGATTGTCACCCTGGGCCGCCCCGAGGCTCATAAGGCTCAGCGAGCTCTTGGCGTTCGCCTCCTTGTCGCCTTTGATCACCTTTATGTCCGAGTTGTAGCTTTTGGCTTCTTTAACGAACTCCGCCGCCGGACGAGCATGCAAACCCTCCTCGGGTACTATGGTGACTTCTTTTTCGACCATGCTTCCTCCTTTTGTTTTAGAGTTGCTAGCTTGAGTAGCTGAGTTTGATCCGTGGGCTCCGGCCGACACTGGAAGTCGACCAGAGCGCATACTTTTTGGTGCGGTCTAGGAGGCCTCTGAGGTCGCCTTCTCTGTGTCCGACCCACCGGTGAACTCTTTGATCCCGACCACGAGCGCCGCGCTGACGACCGTGCCGATAGCGATAGCCAGCAGGTACAGCGGCCAGTTGCCAATCAGCCCGATCACGAATATCCCACCGTGCGGAGCCCGCAGAGTCGCATTGAACGCCAGCGACAGCGAGGCCGTGAGCGCAGATCCGACCATCATCGAGGGGATCACGCGCAACGGGTCCGCCGCGGCGAACGGGATCGCGCCCTCGGTTATGAACGAGGCTCCCATCACCCAGTTCGCCTGTCCGGCGCGGTTTTCGGCGGGGGTGAAGAGCTTACCCCGAACGGTGGTCGCGAGCGCCAGGGCCAGAGGCGGAACCATACCGGCGGCCATTACTGCTGCCATAGGCGCGAAGGCGCTGGCTTCGAGGCCCGCTATGGCGAAGGCGTAAGCGGCCTTGTTCACCGGGCCGCCCATGTCGAAGGCCATCATCGAGCCGAGGATAACGCCCAGCAAGATGGCGTTCGTACCCTGGAGGCTTCCGAGCCAGTTTTCGAGTCCAGTGGTCAGCGAAGCGATGGGCTGGCCCAGCACCACGATCATTAGCGTACCGACCACCAGGACCCCGACGAGCGGATAGATCAGGATGGGCATGAGACGTTGAAATCCACCGGGAATCTTGATCTTTTTGAGCAAGATTATGACAGCGCCGGCTAGGAGTCCCGAGACAATACCGCCCAGGAAACCGGCCCCGATCTCGTTGGCGATGAGACCGCCCACGATGCCCGGTGCGATAGCGGGCCTATCCGCCATCGCGTAGGCGATAAAACCGGATAGTATCGGCACGAGCATCCCGAAAGCCGTAGATCCAATCGTAAAGATCATGGCCGCTATGGTGAAGTTCTCGTAAACATCCACCTCGGTTACTTCGACTGCGCCACCGAGTGCAAATGCCAACGCGATCAGGATGCCACCCGCCACGACGAACGGAATCATGTAGCTGACACCGGTCATCAACCAGCGCCTTACCTCCGCACCCCAACCAGAGCCGCCCATGTCCGTGGGCACGCCACCTTCATCTTCGTCTTCTTGCGCCTGTGCTGCGGCGCTCTCCTGACCCTCACCTTGCTCGGCGGCCTTCACGGCCCGCTCGACAACCTCGCCGGGCTTATCCATAGCTTCCCTGAGCCGGACCTCTACTTGCGGTTTACCGTCGAAGCGGTTGCGCTCGGCGACGGTGGCGTCGGCGGCGATGATGATCGCGTCGGCGTCCTTTATCGTCTGCTGGTCCACAAACTCCGCGCCGGAAGCGCCGTGGATCTCGACCTCGATATCATGGCCCATGTCTTTGGCCGTGGTTTCGAGCGCCTCGGCGGCCATCGCGCTGTGGGCGATACCTGTCGGGCAGGCTGTGACCCCTATAAACTTCATACTACTGCAGCTCCTTCTTTATCTGGCCCCACGGCACGATTCTCTTCTCCGGCTCTAGGTGGAGATCTGCTCGCGCATTAGCTCTACGACCTGTTCCTCATCCGACGCTTCCCGTAGCGCGCTGCGGAAACTGTCGTGCATGAGCCGGCGGGCAAGTTGCTGTAGCACCTTTACGTGCAGGTTGTGTTCTCCGTCAGGGGCGGCGATCAGGAATATGAGGTCCGCCTCCTGGTCACCATAGTCCAGCGGCGAAGCGGTCCGTCCGAAGGCGACACCCGCCTCGGATACCCCAGAAGACTTGGCGTGCGGAATGGCGATGCCCATCTCGAAGGCAGTGCCGCCGGTCTCCTGCTCCCGCGCCATGACGGCCTCGACGTAAGTCTCGCGGTCGGAGAGTCGTCCGTCCTTATCCAGCAGGTCTGCGAGGGCAGAGATAACCGACTCCTGGTCGCTGGCCTCTATGTCCAGGGCAACCAGGTTGGCGCTGGTAATGTCGTCTATAGAGATTTCGCTCATCTCGGTGCTTCTCCTTTCAGTTTTCTTTCCATGTCGAATTCCTCGTGAAGGCTTACAGCCTCCCGGTCCAGATCCCCCGGCGCGGGTCCTCGCGAGCCGGGTAATCGCGTGGCCGCCGCCCCCCACGCAACCGCTTCTACAAGAGCGGCCTCACGGTCTCCCGCCGCGAACAGGAAACCCGCCAGCAGCGAATCCCCCGCGCCGACCGTGCTCCGCGGCGTGAACGGCGGGGTGTCCGCGTGCAGGGCACCCTCCTCGTCGAGCAGAATGGCCCCGTCCGCCCCCAGCGATACGAGCACGGTGCCTACACCCCTGGCCCGAACCTCTTTGGCGGCCTCCAACGCGTCGCCGAGAGTTGTGAGCTCCCGGCCTACAAGCTCGGACAGCTCCTCCAGGTTCGGCTTTATGAGGTCCGGCCCTTCTTCGAGCGTCGCTGCAAGCGGCGGACCGCTGCTGTCTACGGCGGTGCGGCATTCAGCTTCGCGCGCCAGGGCAACGACCCGCGCGTAGAGGTCTTCGGGCGCATTGGGAGGCAGACTGCCACAGACTGCCACCCAGGTTGCGTTGCGCGCAGCCTCGGCCGTCTTGCCGAGCATCCGGTCCAACTCGTCTTCGGAGAGCCGGGACCCGGGGGCATTGACTTTGGTGCCCGTACCATCCTGCTCGGCCAGACTGACGTTCATGCGAACCGCCCCGTCTACCGGGACCTGGATCAACTCAATGTCCACACCTTCGATAAGAGAAACAAACTGTTCTCCGCTCGGGCCACCAATCGGAGCCACAGCCTGCGAAGCCGCCCCGTTAGCGATGAGGTTCCGGGTGACGTTGATCCCCTTGCCTCCAGCCTCCACCGTCATGGAGTCAGCCCGCTGAACCTCTCCACGAACCAGCTCGTCCAACTCGTAAGTAAGGTCCAGACTCGGGTTGGGCGTCAGGGTCAAGATCACGGGCTCATCACCTCTGCTCCCGCAGCCTTGAATCTCGCACACCACATCGTCACCAAAACCAATATCGCTGAGCAATACGCCGAGCCAGGCGAAGCGGACGAAGCGCTCCGGCCCGGCCTCGGTGCTAGCGGCCCTTCCTTGCCCCTCAAACTCGCAGCTGGCTTGCCAGACCGGGGAGAACCCGATTTCGACCGAAGACCTTTTCCGATTATCTGTTTTATACCCACTGCGCCCTACCCCTACTATCTCCACAACCGATGTTCGGTGCTACTCCTTGCAAGAACCATAACGCTACTCATGTTCCTTGTCAAGTGTGAAATCAATGGTTATTTGTGCAGAGGCGGCTTGTAACTTGTAGTTCTAGGGTATACGGTAGCATTGGTGAGAAGGGCGAACTTTTGAAGTTGTGGCACAATTGTTGGGACATTTTCAGGAGGATAGCGGTTTGGACCAGCGGCACCGAAGCGATCTAACAGAAGACGGATTGTTGCTGCTGGCCGAGGTGGCGCACCTCTACTACATCAAGAACCTGACCCAGGAGCATATTGCGGAGCGTATCGGGGTGTCTCGTTCCAACGTGTCCCGGATGTTGAAGGAGGCAAGGGCTAGAGGTCTGGTGGAGATAAGGGTTCACGCGCCGTTGACGGCGGCCACGGATCTCCAGGAGGAGCTGGAAGAGCGCCTCGGTCTCCGGGAATGTCTCGTCCTGGCTAACCCCAAAATAGGAACCGACGCCAACGCGCGTACCAGCAGGGTTGGCAGGATGAGCGCGTTGGCTGCCCGCTATTTGCAAGAGAATGTCCCTGATGGCAGCATTCTGGGGGTTAGCTGGAGCAGCACCGTCCATCACGTGGTGAGCACCAAATATTTGCAGGATAAGAGCAGCGCAACCGCGGTCCAGTTGATGGGCAGCATCGGCGGGTCTATCGTCGAACTCGACGGGGTCTCCATCACCGCGCGCCTCGCCGACGTCCTGGGGGCGAAAGCCCACTACCTGCACGCCCCCATGCTGGTCTCTGACACCCTGGTGCGCGATGGCCTGCTGCACGACCCGCACATTCGAAAGACCCTCGAAGTGGCCCGGAGCGCGGATGTCATGGTGGTCTCGGTCGGCATCATAAACCGCAACTCAGGACAGTACCGCACTGGCTATCTAGACGACGACGACCTGAACTATATACGGGCAAAGGGAGCGGTCGGTGACATCTGCGGTTCCTACTTCGCCCGCGACGGCTCTCCGGTCGAACTAGAGATGAACGGGCGCACCATAGCCATAGAATTCGAGGCGATGAAAGCCATCCCGAACCGTATCGGCGTGAGCGGTGGACCAGACAAAGCGCTGCCGAACATCGGCGCCGTGCGGGCGGGTTTGCTCAACGTCCTGATCACCGACGAAGACACCGCCCGCGAGATGCTCGACATCTTGAACAACGAAGATTTCGGGCAAGATTTCTCTTCCCCTCCTGCGTAGTTTTCCAGTAATTCTGCAACATTTACCCACTGCCACGTTACACGCATGTAAACCACTCGCAACAGTTTGATAACAGACCCCTAATTTCCGACTTTTCCCCTTGTTTGCAACCCTAAGAGGAATAGAATCGAAGAATATATGCACGAAGCATATAGCTAAAAGCGAGTTGCGTTTTGTGGATGAACAAGTTTGTACAGAGTATTTTCGAAAGGAGGTGGTTTACCGTGAGCACGAGAACCCTTAAGAGGACACTGGTAGGCGGATGGATGCCCGAATTTCTCCAGCGGTTTGGTGCGGCGCTCGGTCGTCTGTGGTCGGAGAGCGGTCAGGTCCTCCAGAAAGCATTGGCGGCGGGTGTAGCGTACTGGATCGCCTCGGTACCCCTCGGTCATGAACAGCCGGCTTTCGCTTCGATAGCGGCTCTCATCTCTTTGTCCGTCGTAACCGGTAAAGAGGGTCGTCAGGCGATAGAGCTGGTATTTGGCGTAGCCATCGGCCTCACGGTAACCAGCCTCCTGCTCTCGGTTATTGGTTCCGGACCATTGCAGATCGCCCTCGTCGTAGGTCTGGCGACCGGGATTGTGATGTTCTTCGGCGGGGGAGCCTTGTCCACTACCGAGGCCGGGGTGTCAGCCTTGCTGATGGTGATTTTAGCCTCTCCGAGCTCGGATCTGACGGGCGAACGATTTATCGAAGCGCTGGTGGGCAGCGGCATGGCATTGGTCATCCGGGCGATGTTTCCTCACAACCCCGGCGAGACGGTCGAGAAGGCGGCACATCCGATCTTTGATAAGTTCGTGGAGGTGCTGGAGGAGGTCTACGAAGCCCTGTACACCGGGGATCTCGAACAGGCAGAAGGCGCCTTGAGAAAAGCGCGGCGTATAGATGACCGGGTAGGCGGGCTCAAGGAATCTCTCGAAGCTGAATACGGCAGCGTGCGGCTCTCCCCAACTCGAAGGCGGTCGCTCGGCCGGCTCGGTTTCTACGCCCGGGCCGCGGATCAACTCGACCTCGCCGTGCGTGATAGTCGGGGTCTTGCCCGCGCCGCGGTTGCTCTGGTACGGACCGATGGCGCGAACCACGAACCGCTCGCCGAGAGCGTCCTGAAGTTGGCCCAGGCGGTTCAGGCGCTGGACGTGTACCTCGAAGACCCCGAGCATCCGCTGGATACTCGCAGCTACGCGCTGCAGGCCGCCGGTGAGGCTACCATCGTGCTCCACCAACGCAACGACCTCGAAACCAACATGATCGTCGGCCAGATCCGTTCCACCGCTCTGGACCTGCTACAGGCCTCCGGCATGGACTACACCATGGCGACACAAGAGTTGGACGCCGCCGTCCTCCGCGCCACAGATGTCCGGCGATCCGCCTCCGGGTAGAGGCCCCCGCGTACTGTCTTTAGTCTTCCTTCCGCTTCCTCGAAACGTAGCGCATGAGCCCGTCCACTAACAT
>JBARZO010000577.1:0-2845 GCA_049650165.1 Rubrobacteraceae bacterium | reverse complement strand
CCTCACGCGCTCATCCAGGAGCTGTGTAGCGGAGGCGAGTAAGTCCTCTTTTGTCCCTACGTAATGCCTCAAAGCCCCCGTGGACCACCCAGCCTCCGCCGCGACGTTGCGTACCGAAACCCCCTCGACCCCGTCTCGAAGAATCACCCGCCAAACAGCTTCCGCCAACTCCCGCCGGCGCTCCTCGTGGTCTACGATCTTCGGCATGTTGCCATTATAACACGAGCGTGCTATAAAACGCGTACTGATTTGATACGGTCGTGCGAAAAAGGAGGTTACGGACATGACCAACAGATATAGCACTACTCGACGGGGTCACAGAATCGAGGTCGAAGTGGACAACTCGTTGATTTTGGTTACCCGCGTGCGGTTGTTCGTTGATGGTTTCTCAGCCGACGAACGGTATGCGGTTTGGGGCGAGGTACGGTTGCACGGCGAATTTCGCGACGAGGATAGTATCCGCCCGTTGACGGTAGAGGTTGTCATAGGGTTTCTCGGGGGCACGAATCGTTGCGTTGTTGTTGAGGGCGGGGTGGAGTATCCGCTCGTGGAAGCGCGGGAATTTCTAACGGCGCCGGTTAGTAAGGATCGCGAGTTGCTGGAGGCCGTGCGGGACAACGGGGGACGCGCAACGCCGGTCGAGGCTGCGATGGCGACGTCGTTGTCTGTAAGGGAGGCGGACGAATTGCTCTCGGAGCTTGCCGGTGGGGGACATCTGACGGTGCAGCGAGATGGTGGGGCGCTGGTTTATGCGCTGCCCGGTGGCCGTGAGATCGAAGAGTCGTGAGCATGCTGCTGGGTTCACTGTTCGGGTTGGCGTTGCTCGACAGCATCAACCCGTCCGCTCTGGCGGTGACGATCTACTTGCTGCTCTCTGGGCGACCGTTTGCGGGGAAAGTCCTGATCTACTTGGGCGCGGTCTTTGTTTCTTACCTTGCTCTAGGGGTTCTCATACTGCTGGGCTTCGGCTCCATATTCGGGTATCTGGAGAGTCCGGCGGCGTATGCTGTGCAGGGTGTGATCGGGGCTTCGCTCTTCGGCTACGCGGTGTTCGCCCCCGACAAGCCTCGCAATAAAGAGAAAGCCGTGCGACGGCCAAGTTCGTGGGGCTTCGGTGGCATCTTCGCGCTCGGCGTTACCGTCACGCTTGTAGAGTTCTCGACCGCGTTCCCATATTTCGGTGCCATAGCCTTGATGACTAACGCCGGGCTGCCGATGATGCAATGGCTGCCGATCCTGGTCGCATATAACGGTATCTTCGTACTGCCGCCGCTGGTACTGCTGCTGGCGTATTCGCTATGCGGGGGACGAATGGAATCCTTTTTCGAGAGACTCCAGAAGCGATTCTCGGATGGAGGGCGCGAGACGATGCTCTGGGTCATGGGTATCGTTGGATTTTTGTTGCTGGCGGACAGCCTGGCTTTCTTCGAGTTTTTCGGTTTGGTGGATATACCGGGCTATGAACGAGGATCGGGGTGAGTGTGATCTTGAAGTTTGTGGATTCGCAAGTTTTTCTCAGCTTTCTCTTGAACCTCACGCGGCGTGAGGGCTTATTCTCCAGTTTATGGATGCCAGGAGACAGTTCGAGGAGCAGGGTTTGACGGATCGTAGGGTCTGGAAAGTGGGTGAGTTGGCGGAGCGCACGGGGATCTCCGTACGAGGTCTGCACCACTATGAGGAGATCGGGCTTCTGGTCCCTTCTGGGCGTACGGATTCGGGGCATCGGTTGTACGCGGAAGGAGATGTGATGCGTTTGCAGCAGATAGCTTCGTTGAGGTCGTTGGGTTTCTCGCTGGGGGAGATCCGGGACTTTCTCGATGCTTCGAGCTTCTCGCCCTTGCGCGTTATCGAGTTTCACGTCGCCCGGCTTAGAGAGCGGATGGAACAGGAGCGAAAGCTCTGCGATCGTTTAGAGGCGGTCGCCGCCCACCTGGCTTCCACGAAAGATTCGGTGGGGGACGTCTCCACCGAAGAGTTTGTCGAGACCGTCATGGAGGTGACGAAGATGTCCGAGAGGATAGAGAAATACTACACCCCCGAGCAGCGTGAGCAACTCGAACGCCGCCGTCAGGAACTGGGCGAGGAGAGAATAAGTGCCGCCGAGTCGGAGTGGACCGTGCTCATAGAGCAAGTCCGAGTCGAGATGGAGGCCGGGACGGACCCCGCAGACGAGCGGGTGCAGAGGCTCGCCTGGCGCTGGATGGAGCTTGTCGAAGAGTTCACCGGCGGAGATTCGGGAATTCTAAACTCCGTCAACAACATGTGGCAGCAGGAAGATTCCCTGATGGGCATGGAAACCGCCCCTATGCGCGAGATGATGTCCTACATCTCCCGGGCCAGCTCTGCTTAGAATCAGCGGGAGTAGTGTTGCGCGATCCGCCCGGACTCTCCACAGTTCGGGCGGCTCGGCACCTATGTCATCCGTCTCCGCGGTGGCAATGTTAGTTCCTCTGGCGCCGGCTATACGGACTCAATCGTCCCTCAGTCGCATCGTTTTTGGGTCCGGGGCATGATGTGTTCTCTTCCACTACCGCTTACAGTATTTGCTTAGAATATCCGAGAGAGGAGCAACTATTGGCGGGTGTAAACGTAGAAATACGAAGAGCACTGCTTGACCTTGACCCGGGGTCGGGCTCTACGCTGTGGACGTCTGAAATGCAGGAAGGAAACGAGTAGTGGAACGAGGACTGCAAAATACCGGAGATCTCGGGTTGAGCACTATCTTCGGCTTCTTGCTGTTCATTGCAGCCTTGGTGAATACGACAGCGGTCGTGGCCGTACGTGGACCATATCTCTCGTCCGCCCTCGGCCCGGGCACGCGTTTTAGGTAGAGCGAGGAGTAGTC
>JBARZO010000576.1:0-8087 GCA_049650165.1 Rubrobacteraceae bacterium | reverse complement strand
GTTTCCTTCACTTCTATTCTCATTAACGAGGGCTTCTTCTTTTTCGTGTTTTTTGGCATAGGCGCTTCGGCCATTGCTACTTTTGTGTTGTTGGTTGCGGCATTACGGTGGGGATCGAATTCTACCGGACGACTGATCCGTATTTATGCGGTGAGCTTGGGAATCTTAGTTATAGTGGGAGGTCTGATCGGGTTAGCTATGTTGGCTCTAGAAGTTTTTGCGCCCGGCAGCACCTTCACGTCAGTGGCTATTCTAGTCATTATTACTATCGCGGGTAGCCTACTGCTTGCCGGAACCTTGCTCTGGGAGAAACAATACGCAAGGATTTTAAGAGTTGGTAGCTGGATTGTGCTCCTGGCTTCTTGCATACCCCTCATATCGTTTGCCGCTTTCTTCCTTCCACTGATTATTGGAGTTACTCCCGCATTGGCAAAGAGGTAAATCCAGTAGGCCGCTGATTAATAGATTGATGTCATTTTCTTGTTGAGAACTTGGAAAATCCCTCTTCCATTGATAGATGACGGATGTGGAAGATTTTGAGGCCGGACCTGCGCCAGTAGGAGAGCAGGTCCGAGATGTTCTCTTTCGCTTCCGGGTTGTTGCGGTGTCCCCAGGAAAGGTCGTCGAAGCCCTTTTGTACGTCTACGATGAGGAGAGCCGCGTCTTTCGCCAGGGGGTTCACTGTAGTCCTGATTGTTTAGTCTGCGGAGGCTCCGAAGCCGGCGCGGGCTCCCGAGCGAGCCTTGCCTTCCTTCTCGATCACGAGCTTGTAGATCAAATCGTATTCTACGTAGACGGTCGCCCGACCGTCTTGCATCTTTGCCTGTAGATGCTCGTCGGCCATTTCCAACTCCGAGAGGTCGTCCGCCTCTACGGTGAAAGTGTCTCGGCGATCCCAAATCACCAGGTTCGCCTCTTCACTGCGGGCTTCTTCTACCACCTTCTCGACCAGTTCTTTTTTCACGCTAGATGCTCCTGACTATTGTCTCTTTTGTAAAACTATTGCGTTAAACAACCGCTCTATTCTACTTCAACCAAAAAGAATCGGAAAATCCGGCGCTAGTATTTGTAATACCGCTCGCGGTAGACGATTGCGCTTGTAGTATGATGCCCACTTATGGCTGACTCGAAGACTGCTGGAGAGATATTAGAGACCGTAGTAGAGGACGGTCGCAAAGAGCTCGACCGGGCCAGCGCGGGACTCGCTTTTAGCGGTTTCGCTGCGGGGTTGAACATCTCGTTCGGAGCGGTCGCCATGGCGGTCGTCGGTTCAATGACCGGCGGCATAGGGCTCGCGGCGATGCTCGTGTACCCGATAGGGTTTCTGATCGTTGTTATCGGGCGAGCCCAACTCTTTACCGAGAACACCGTAACCCCCGTGGTAGTCGTACTCTCCAATCGGACGCGTTTGATGAACATGCTGCGCTTGTGGGCCGTGATCCTGGTCTTCAACCTTCTGGGAGCCGCCGCGTTCGCGGCAGCATCTTACTACGCGAAGATACTGGATCCTCCGGCGCTCACCTTGATCTTCGAGGAGGTTTCCAAGAAGATCGAATACAGCTTTACGACTATTGCCATAAAAGGGATATTCGGCGGTTGGATCGTCGCCCTAATAGCCTGGATGGTCGCGGCCTCCCGGGACACCATTTCCCAGGCTTTCTTCATCTACGGCTTGGCGTTCCTGATACCCGCTGCAGGCTTACCTCACTGCGTAGCCGGTTCCTCCGAGGCACTCATGGGCGTATTCGCCGGTGAGTTCACCTGGGGAGAGTTCGGATGGGATTTCTTGTTGCCGACTACCATTGGAAACATCATCGGCGGGGTCTTCCTGGTCACCCTGCTCAACTACGGGCAGGTGGTTGGCTCTAAAAAGAAGCCTACGCTCAAGAAAAATAACAACAAATAACATTCGCCCCGCGAGACTCCCAAAGCTAGAATGCAATGAGCAACGTACGATAAGGATTACTTTTAGCGAGCGTAGCCTGTGAAGAGCTTTGCCTGGAGAATTAGAGACCTGGACCGCGGGTTGTTTCGAACGATCTTCGGTCTGAAATGGTTGCCGCTTACTGTGGTCCTGCGATGGTTTACCGTGGCGGGTACTGCCGGCGCTCTCTGGGGGTTTGTAGCGGCGGGGGCGTTCGTTGCCACCGGGTTCCAGCTACGTAATCTCCTAGTGCCATGGGCCGCCATCGCGCTCTCCTGGACGCTCGCCGAAGGTACGAAATATCTCTTCGACCGCGCACGACCCTTTATTCACGACACCAGCATAGCCCCCCTTACGAAGACTCCCTCTTCGAGCTCTTTCCCTTCCGGCCATTCGGCAACCGCCGGGGCCGGGGCGCTGGCGCTCTCGGTGCTCTACCCGGTTCTTGCTCCAGCACTCGTTCCGGCGGCTGTCTTGACTGTATTGTCTCGCGTGTACCTTGGGGTTCACTATCCGCTAGACGTGCTGGCCGGGAGCACGATCGGGCTCGCAACAGCCGCCGTTCTTCTGTTGGTGTGGTGAAGATACTTACCGGATCCCGCCCAAGAGTACGGTAGAAACTAGACATGAGCATCGCACGCTACTACACGATCGGAGCCATTGCCCCGGACCTGGGCGCCCTGAAAGCCCTTGATGACCGGCTGGAGGATCTGGATGTCGCCGGTGAGTCGTTGCTCGTCCTGAGCCGCAGGCGAGATGAGCGGGTGATCGGGGTTTCTCTGCCCGAAGCCCGGACCCGGAGGGTGGAATCGGGACTCAGCCGTATGCAGTGGTTCGAGTTTGCGAGCATGTTCCTCGGGGTTACGGCGACGGCTGTCCTGATGGTCGCAATCCACCTCTGGACCGGACTCACCGTAGAAGCCTTGCTTATAGTCGGCTCCCTGACCGGCCTTTTCCTATATTACCGGCAGCCCCGGCTCCAGAAGAAGCTACTCGGCATGGGGATGCCCGAAGAGTTGGCTGAACGATGGGAGGAGAATTTCCCCTCGGGTTTTGCTCTCGTGCTCGTGACCGTGCCGGGTGAGTCATTCGAGGAAGTACAGGATGCATTTCTTGAAGACGAAAGCCTCGAAGCACAGCTCGCCGTAGGCCGCCGTCCGGTACTCTAGGAGCCGGTAGACGCGCCGGCTTTGTTGTAAGCTCGCCCAATGATAGCCCGCAAGCTCGAAGACTCTTTCCTGCTCATCCGGCAGCACGATCATGGTCAGATCTCCGGTGAATTCGCCCGTCACTGGAGTGCCGCCACAACCCCGCAAAGACCCACGCTCTTCGCCATCACCAACCACGACGTCGGTTGGCAAGAGCTAGACGATGAAGTCCGGTTCAATCCCGAAACGGGCGAGCCGTACTCCTTTATAGACTACCCGCTGGAGCCAAAGCTCCGAGCCTACAAACACGGCCTGGATCAACTCGAAGTACAGGAGCCTTATGCTTCTTACTTGTGCAGCATGCACTACGGCTCGTTCGTCCAAAACTCTGAGGAAACCACCGCGATAGAGTTTCGGGAGCGTGAAGCCGGTCGTCGGGGTCGGCTCGAAAAACGTCTGCCGACCGAGTGGCTTGAGAACGCAGAGTACAATTTCCGCCTGCTCCAGCTCTGCGACGATCTCTCGCTCTTCGTGTGCCTGAACGAGCCTGGCGAGAATACTGTCTCCTGGTACAAAGACGGCTTCGATTTCATGGACCAGAAACTCCATCCGCTATGGGAGGATACACAGACTCTCCGTCTGAGCCCGAACCCTTTTTCGGACCCTTTCGACTTCACGGTGCCATACGAGCGAGTCGGGACCGACGACCGGACCATCGTGAAGGATGGCTATCACATCCGGATGGTCTGTTAGGCGGGTATACTTTCCGGGTCAAACTAGAAGGGAAAACATGAGAGACGAATCTTACGAGTTTTTGAAGAAGCTGCTTTCGACACCGGGGCCGAGCGGTTACGAGGGTGCCGCCGCTAAAGTCTGGCGCAAGGAAGCTGAGACGTTTGCCGGGGTAAAAGGCGACCGGATGGGCAACTCGTTCGCCACGCTAGGCGAGGGCGGGTCGCCCAAGATCATGTTGAGTGGTCACATAGATGAGATCGGGCTGATGGTCACCCACATAGACGAGCAAGGCCTGCTTCACTTCACCGGCGTCGGCGGCTGGGACCCGCAAGTCCTCGTGGGCCAGCGCGTTCTGGTGCAGACCAATAACGGCCAGATCCCCGGTGTGATCGGCAAGAAAGCCATCCACCTTATGGAGCCCGAGGAGCGGAAAAAGGTCTCTGACATAAAAAGCCTCTGGATAGACATCGGGGCCAAAGACGGCGACGAGGCGAAGTCTCTGGTTCGTGTGGGGGACGTGGGTGTCATCGACCAGGATCTTCTGGAGTTGCCGAACGGCCGCATCGCCTCCCGGTCTCTGGACAACCGGATGGGCGCGTTCGTCGTGCTCGAAGCTCTGCGCCTGCTCTCCGAAGAGGAAGAGGTGGCGGCCAAAGTCGTGGCGGTGGCGAGCGTGCAGGAGGAGATCGGTCTGTACGGAGCCCGCGCCTCCGCCTTCTCCGTCAACCCGGACGCGGCGATCGCCGTGGACGTTACCCACGCGACCGACATCCCCGGCGCCTCCAAAAACGAGAACGGCGATCATGCCCTCGGTAGCGGCCCCGTTATAAAGCGGGCGACCAACATGAGCCCGATCGTCTCTGAAGGCCTGATCTCCGCCGCCGAAAAAGGAGAGATCCCCTACACCCTGGAGGCCGACTCCCGCTCCACCGGCACCGACGGCGACGCCATCCAATTCCAACGCGCCGGCATCGCCACCAGCGTCGTCTCCTGTCCCAACCGGTATATGCACTCCCCAAACGAAATAGTGGACCTCGAAGACCTCGAAAACTGCGCCCGACTCATCGCCGCGTACATCCGAGACCTCGACGAAAGTACAGACTTCGTACGTTGAGTTGACCAACTTTGCTATGTCGGGACGAGCTCTGAAGCTTTTGCTAAGCCTGATCCCACTGGGTTACGTAGCCGTCTTTCCACCGGATAAAGCGTACGTCGCTGTCTTGAGAGATGACGACGGATATTGCGTCGTGGATCTCGTTGCAGAGTCGGAAGGCTGAGCGGTGACGGGTTCCGTAGCCTCCGGTGTTTTCCTGGGTGGTCCGGTCTGCTTCGACGTCGAGGGCGCGGGCGACGGAGGTCACGTCCTGGAGGTTGCCGGAGATCTCTCCCCCGAAGCCGAGAATTTCGTAGCGCTGGGTCATTACGGTCGCGCCGTCCACCGACATGAGGCCGGCGATGAGGTGGGACATCTCGAATATTGACTCGTCCAACTCGGAGAGCCGGCTATCTCCGCTTTTTCGGTAGTCTTCCCAGCCGACCGGATCCCGGACCCCGTTGCCCTGGCCGTAGATCTCGGCCAGCGTGTTCATGATGCTGGTTATGATGGCGCTGTAGCGTCGGCGGGATTCGTTGTCGGTGAACTCGTGCTTGAGCTGGACGTAGCGACCGGAAAGGATATCCGGGGCGTATCTGGGAGGTAAGATCACGAGGGTCCCCCCGTGCCCGAAGTTGCGGGCGGTCGAGATGATGCGCCGGACCATGTGTTGGGCGATCCGGCTGATAACTTCGAGGTCGAGGTCAGCCCAGGTCTTGTCCGCCGCTTCACGCTCCCGGAGGTGAATTTCCAGCAGATCGTCTCTGATAGGCGCGAACATCGCCGGGAGCCATTTGGACTCGAATACGTCTATGGAGTCGTCGGAGAGCCGGCCGCTTTCGAGCTTGCCGATCAAGGTGGTGCCCCGGTCCACGATGATCCTACCCGGACCCGTTACCCGCACGACGGGCACATCCGGGAGTGGGGGCGAGAAGTCCCTGCCGCCCCGAACTCGCTGCAACCAGCGAGTTCCGGTATGGACCAAACCCCAGATACACAACTCCCCATCATCTTTTTTCTTGATCCCGATGAGCGACCGATCCGCCGGTGCCGCCGGTGAGAGCCTTCTGAGTTCCTGTTCGTCAAAGGCCCGCGGCTCTTGAAATTGCAGACAGTGCAGGCCGGATGGTGGGCCTTCTTCGGGCGAGAAAATATCCGGCTCGGCCAGAATGAGGCGGAACGTTATCTGCCGCTCCTCTTCGCGCATTAGGCTCGCCTGGAAGCAGGTAGAGAGCAACCCTTCCAGAACGTCCATCGCCGGCAGATCCACCGCCGCCTCGCCGTACTCATCCCAATACTTGAGCGCATACCCGGCAAGTTCGCCCGGATACGCGTGTCCGTAACTCTTCTGAATGTTCGTTTCTATCGCCATGAATAAACGAAATATAAACTAAATTTTGGACTTTGACGGTGCGCCCGGTAACACCGAAACATACGGGCCGAACTAGAAACGGGGTTCCCAGATCCTGCGAAGGTCGAGCGTGAACCCGGCCAGTACGGGCTCTCCGGATACCTCGCCGGGATTCTCCGAAATTTGGGGCGATTTATCCGGAAGATATACATGGACCTTACGCTCTTCCGGATCTATGAGCCAACCCCGTCGGGCACCGTTTTCTATGTATTCGCGCATCTTGGCCTGCGCTATCTCCAGGGAATCGGTAGGTGACAGCAATTCGACCACGAAATCCGGGCAGAGTGGCAAGAACTTTCGTTTCTGATCCGCCGTAAGCTCCGCCAGCCGCTCGCCCTGCACCCAGGCTGCATCCGGGGCCCGAGCTGCGCCGTTTGGCAGAACGAAGCCGGTCGAAGAGTCGAAGGCGGCGCCGGTGTCGTTCTTTTTGGTCCAGATCTGCAACTGCGCTGCAAGCTCGATGTTGCGGTTTCCTGTTTCTCCCCCGGTTGGCGGCATGACTTCGAGATCCCCTTCCACGGTACGCTCTATGCGTACGTCTTTATTCTGCTGGCAAAACTCGAAGAACTGCTCTTCGTCCATGTCGAGCGCGGGGTATGTGTGCAGCACCACGGGATGGTACTCGGTCCTGATCTTTGGTTTAGTCTCCATCAAACCTGCCTCCGGGAGAACCTGGTCAAGATGAGTATACCGTCGCCGGGAATTCCTCGAAACAGGGAAACGGGACCGCGTCTCCGCGACCCCGCGATCCCGCTCCAGAATTGCTTCTCGCTAAGCTAGTATTGCGGAAGGCTCGGGTCGATCTCCTCGCTCCAGGCCAGGATGCCGCCCTCTACGTTGTAGACGTTTTCGAAGCCGCGCTCTTGCAGGAGCTTGACGGCGTTTGCGCTCCGGGCGCCGCTGCGGCAGTGGATGGCGAGCGGTTCGTTCCGGTCGAGCTCCTCGTAGCGCTGGGGTAGCTCGCTCAGCGGGATGAGCGGCGCGCCGATGTTGGAGATCTCGTACTCGTACGGCTCGCGCACGTCGAGGACGTTGATGCCGCCGTTCTCCATCTTCGCCTTTAGCTCCTGAACGGAGATCTCCGGCACCTTGTTCTCTTGCTCAGCGGCGGCGGCCTGCGGAATACCGCAGAACTCCTGGTAGTCGATCAACTCCGTAACCGTCGGGTTCTCGCCGCAGACGGGGCAATCCGGGTCCTTACGGAGCTTCATCTCACGGAAACCCATGCCGAGAGCATCATAGAGCATGAGACGCCCGACGAGCGGCTCGCCGATGCCGAGTATTAGCTTGACGGTCTCGGTCGCCTGAATGGTGCCGATGGCGCCCGGTAGGATGCCCAACACGCCGCCCTCGGCGCAGCTCGGCACGAGGCCTGGGGGTGGCGGCTCGGGGTAGAGGCAGCGGTAGCACGGGCCTTCCTCTGCCCAGAACACGCTCGCTTGGCCCTCAAAGCGGAAGATCGAACCGTACACGTTCGGCTTGCCCAGAATTACGCAGGCGTCGTTTACCAGGTAGCGGGTCGGGAAGTTGTCCGTGCCGTCCACGATCACGTCGTAGTCTTTCAAGATGTCCAGGGCGTTCTCGCTGGTAAGCGCCTCTTCATGCACCACGACGTTCACGTTCGGGTTGATGTCTTCGAGCTTGTCGCGGGCGCTATCTACCTTCGGACGGCCAACGTCGGAGGTGCCGTGCAGGATTTGACGCTGCAAGTTCGACTCGTCCACCACGTCGAAGTCCACGATGCCGATGGTCCCGACCCCCGCCGCAGCGAGGTAG